>CAYQMZ010000972.1:0-2814 GCA_964418725.1 uncultured Pirellulaceae bacterium | reverse complement strand
CTACTGCCCGAGTTACAGTCGGTACACGCAGAATTCAAAATCATCGGCATTGATGTGGGCGTGGCTGAGCAACAAGCGATCGACGATCGGGTAACGACCCGAGTTCGATGTCATTTTAACGGAACTCGTGACGGAGCGCCGTTACAGCAAAATGCATTGTGGAACGTAGCGTGGGAGCGGGCGAATACGAAGACTCCGCTGATCCAGTCCATCGTATTGGAAGAGTTTGAGGAAATTCGAGTCAACGGTACGAGGCTATTCGCGGATCGGACGGCTGCCGTACTGCAGCATGAGCCATGCTTTCAACAACAACTGAATTACCCACTCGACTATTGGCGAGATCGGCTTGACTGGCGATTTGGGTGGTTGGTCGTGGGGGCTCACGGATTGGCGGTGGGTGACGCAAACGGCGATGGTTTGGATGACGTTTACGTTGCTGAAACAGGGGGACTACCCAATCGGCTTCTTATTCAGTCGCCCGACGGGACGGTTCGCGATGCGGCCGCGGAGATGGGAATCGACATCATCGAGCCAACTCAGGCGGCATTGTTTGTCGATCTTGATAACGACGGTGACCAAGATCTACTCGCGTCGGTTTCTCGTTTCGTGGTGCTATTCGAAAACGACGGAAACGGAAAGTTTCGATCGCACCCTTTGCTGCAGACGTCGTCGATGATGAGGTCTCTTGCGGCGATCGACTATAACGGAGATGGCTTGCTGGACGTATACGCATGTGGGTATTCGCTTCGAAGTCCGGGCGATTCCGTCGGCCTTGGGCGACCGCTTCCGTACCACGATGCAAACAACGGTGCTCCAAGTTACCTGATGCGAAACCAAGGCGGCTTTCGGTTCCAGGATGTGACCGACGCAACGGGGCTGGATCAAAACAACTCACGTTTCAGCTACGCGGCGGCTTGGGAAGACTTTGACAACGACGGCGATCCCGATCTGTATGTCGCCAATGACTTTGGCCGAAACTGTCTGTATCAGAATGACGGAGGCATGTTCACGGACGTCGCAGCGGAGGCTGGAGTCCAAGATATTGCGGCGGGAATGTCTGTTAGCTGGGGAGACTTCAACCGCGACGGGCTCTCCGACATTTATGTAGGCAATATGTTTTCCTCGGCGGGAAATCGAATCGCCTACCAACGACAATTCCGCAAGGACGTCGATAATGAGACGTTGGAAATGTACCGTCGACATGCTCGTGGTAATTCATTGTTCCAAAACATGGGCGACGGTACGTTTCAAGATGTAAGTCAGTCGGCCGCTGTCACCGAGGCCCGTTGGGCGTGGGGATCCAGCTTCGCCGACATCAACAACGACGGGTGGCAAGACTTGCTAGTTGGAAATGGCATGGTGACAGGCACCGATGATTCGGGCGACTTGTGAAGTTTCTTTTGGCGACGGGTCGCGTCGCAATCGCCAGAACGAGCAGAAAATCCGACGACGGAAATGGCAGAGCAGGGCGAGCGGTATTTGCGAGCGTGGCATGCGTTGGGGCAGATTCTGCAAGAAGGTGGCTCATGGAGTGGCCATGAGCGAAACTGTTGTTTTTTGAATACTCGATCAGATCGTTTCGCCGACGTTTCCTCCGCTGTTGGTTTCGACCATGACGCGGACACACGCGGTGTTGCTCTGGTCGACTGGGATCGTGATGGTGACTTGGATGTTTGGAGTAGCAACCGTACGTCTCCTCGCGTTCGCTATCTGGAGAATCAGAGCACTGCGAACAACGGATATTTGGTCATTCGACTTCAAGGCACACGAAGTAATCGTGACGCAATTGGTGCGAGGCTGGAGTTGACGACCGAGACCGGCGATGGCGCGGAGCACACCCAGATTCAGGGACTGCGTGCAGGCGAAGGTTACTTGTCGCAGTCCAGCAAGGATGTGCACTTCGGACTTGGTGGCGACCGCCCTGTTCGCCTGCTTATTCGATGGCCATCGGGTATGAAACAGACGTTTTCAAATCTCCAGGCGAACACGCACTATCGCGTCGTAGAAGGCGAAGATCGCTTGTCGATCGATGAACAACGAAACGTTCAACTCTCAGACGTGGCAGTGAACAAGCCAGTCATGTCTGCCAATTTGCGTGTCTTGCCATCGCGTAGGTTGCCGGTCCCGCAGCTGGAAGAGCGAGTTTCTCAACTTCAACGCCTCCGACTACACGTTGCTGACATTTTGGGCTTCGTGGTGCCAGCCGTGTATCGAAGAGTTGAGCAATCTGCAGCAGCACGAGGGCCAGTTACGCGAGCTGAACGTTCGTTGGCTGCCGGTGAACGTCGATGGGTTGGATTCACAGGATGTCGGCAAGCGATGGAACGAGTCGAGTGCCTTGCTGCAGCGAATTAAGGTGACCGCAGAAGCGAAATTGGCAACGAAGTCAGCTGTTGAATGTCTGAAATTTTAAAGGAAAGATATGTTACATACATTGATAATTTACTTCACGCATCTCTTACTTTGGCCGCCAGAGTCCTTTAAAACATTTAAATTGTTAAATGCTACTCACTAATTATTGCTGTCTCACGCATGTTTTATGCTAGGAACTCAATCCGGATGATAGATCTTACACCGCTAAATGACTTAAATATGCAAGATGCACGATATATGTCTCTAATAAATTTCTGAGTCCCGCGTATGTTTTCTGCTAGGTATAACTTTTTGGATTATAGATCTTAAGCTGCCATCTCGCGACTGAATCCCAGTCATTAATTCTTAAATTTTTGCACTCTGCACTTGTTTGAACAAGCTCACCTTTTTCGCTCGTTTTTTCCCTGGGCCTTCAACCTATTTTGAGATGTCCCACAAACC
>CAYQMZ010000971.1:0-2820 GCA_964418725.1 uncultured Pirellulaceae bacterium | reverse complement strand
TGAGACGCGGCTGGAATGACCTTCAACACGCGGCTCGCGTAAGGCGGCATCGAAATCTTTGCTGCGTCATTTGGCGATCTATTTGTAAACGCGTCCACCAATCTGCCGCCTTGAAAATGATGCGACTGATCGCTGAGGCTCACGGTACGGGTCGAATCGTGCCCATTCGCAAGCACCAGAAATTTCTGTTTCCCGTCGGACTTCACGATCTTGTAGACATCGCTGCTCCAAGTCGGAGCGTAGTGCATCATCGTTCCGCGCGAGATCGCCGGATTATCGCGTCGCAGCTTCAATAGACTCTTCACGTGTGCGTGCATCTCAGATTCGAGCGGCGTACGCTGACGCGCCAGAAACGCGCTACGTTTGTGTGACGGAAAACCGCCAGGAAAATCGGCTCGCAATTCAACGTGACTGCTCCCACCACGCATTCCGAGTTCTGTGCCGTACAAGATCTGCGGAATTCCTCGCGAAGTAAGCAAGAGGGTCAGAATCAGTTTCACTTTATCCTTGTCGCCATCCGCCTCGAACATGATCCTTGGCGAGTCATGATTGTCGGCAAACACGAGCAGGTTATCGCGATCTGTAAACAGGAAGTCCTGCGCGTACGTGTCGTGGATATCACGCAGTTTTCCGCTGCCGTCCAGAAATCCACGGAAGGACTGCATCAGCGGAAAGTCCATCACGGCCGGTAAGTTCGTTTCGAAATCGCGAGGCAGGATTGAACGCTCTTGGAACTGCGCGACGTATGCGGTTTTCGTTGCCCAAATCTCGCCGACTATGTTGAACTTTGGGTATTCGTTGCGAATCGCTTTCGCCCAATCGGCTAAGAATCCCTGGTCGGCGTAGGGGTAGGTGTCTTCTCGAATCCCGTCGAGCCCGCTGAATTCAATCCACCAAATGGAATTCTGAATCAGGTACTTCGCCAGATGGGCGTTGCGTTGGTTCAGATCCGGCATTTTGTCGACGAACCAAAACCGTTTCAGTTGACTGCGACTTACGGGATCGGCATGAGGATCTGCAATCGACAACAGGAAGTGTTTGTCACTCAAATGATCTTCAACGGAACCGTTTAACCCATCGCCGGCCGGCAGATCTTTGATCCAAGGATGACGAATTCCAATATGGTTCGCAACGTGATCGAAAATCACCTTGATTCCACGCTGATGGGCTTCGGCGACCATTCGTCTATATAGTTCGTTGGAACCAAAGCGAGGATCGATCTTGTACAAGTCGGTCGCTTTGTACCCGTGGTAGCTATTCACTCCGTTGTTTTCGAGCACGGGGTTCAGCCATATCGCCGTGATCCCCAAATCTTGCAAGTAGTCGAGATGGTCGATCACACCCTGCAGATCGCCGCCGTGTCGCATCCGGGGATCTGCCGGATCGAACTCGTCCAGCATGCCGGCGACGCGATCGTTCGAGGGATCTCCGTTTGCAAAGCGATCAGGCGTAATCAAATAGACGGTGTCTTCAGGACCAAACCCTTGATGCCGCGGCCCGTCCGTCTCGCGCCGAAGAACAGGAAAGTCGAAAGTGGCCGCTTCGCCCAGTTCATTGCTCAACCGACAATTGAGCTCGCCGGGGTCCAGGTCGCTAGACAACTCCAAATCGACGAACGCACACTTGCCGCTTTCAGATGACTCGACTTGATGAACCCGAACCCCGGGACGGCTCATCTTGACCGTCAAGTCGTTCAAGTTTTCACCGTAGATCATCAACTCGATTCGATTCAGCCGCATTCCGCTCCACCAATTCGGTGGCTCGACCTTATCGATGACGGGTACCTCACCAAGCGAAACCGCACCCCGAAAGAAGAGGCACAACCAACACAAAACCCAAAGCACAAAACGAACACTCATGATCGGCCCCTAAAGCTCTGAACGCGACATACTACTTCCACTTCGCGCGTTGATCGGGCAACGGATACTCGTAGATTGGGAGCTCTTCCGTCATACCGGCGAGCTCCTTCAGTCGTCGATATCCCCTGGAAACCAGTTCGGTTCGTTCAGCCGCATAACGGGCATCCAGTTCGTCAGCCTCGAATCCTTCGGGAACCTCTTGGTCCAGAGCAAACGCATCATCATTGATGAACTGAGCCAGAACCGGATTACATTGGATGTGCCGTTCCGGGCTGGTGTGCAATCGCTCGGGGTCCATCTCGCCAATGACGAAACGGAGGTAGAGATCGCTCTGCTGAATCCCTTCCACCTCTTTGCCGCAAACCTCACACAGGTAGCCTTCGTCGCACTTCGCCATGATGCCCTGCTCCGCGAGCTGTTGCCGTCGAATTAGGACAAGCCCAGGACCGCAAACATATCGTAAAGCCCCGGCTTCTGCTTTGCTGCGAACTTCGCCGCCATCAAGGCGCCTGAGGCGTAGCAATCGCGGTTGGACGCACGAACCGTTAGCTCAATCGTCTCACCCAACAATCCGAAAATCATCGTGTGCTCACCGGGATTGTCTCCGACCCGGACGGCGTGGTAGCCGATTTCATTGTGAGGTCGTTCTCCAGGCCTTCCTTCTCGACCGTGCTGATGGCTGGTGATCCCCATTTCGTCTGCGATGATCTGGCCGAATCGCAATGCCGTACCGCTGGGAGAATCTTCCTTGAATCGATGATGGCGTTCTATGATCTCCACGTCAGCGTCGGCATCCTTCAAAGTCCTTCCGGTTAATGCCGCCAACTTCATGGTCAAGTTCACGGCCATGCTCATGCTGGGAGCCCAATCAACAGGAATCTCCCCAGCGGCTGCACGAATCTGATCCTGTTGCTGATCGCTCAGGCCTGTCGTCGCCATCACAAGCGGAACATGGTTGGCA
>CAYQMZ010000970.1:0-2825 GCA_964418725.1 uncultured Pirellulaceae bacterium | reverse complement strand
CTTTGTGCCCACGATTTCCGTTACAAGGAACGTTTGATCCAACGCGTCCACCTGGCCATCATTGTTCAGATCGAAAACCAACGAAGGTGATGACAAGCCAATCGCGGCACTCATCAGGTCGACGTCCAAGCTGTCCACGACACTGTCATTGTTGAAGTCGCCAACAACCTGTTCACCGGAGCGTCCGGGCGATCCGCCTTCGGTTGCACTCGCTCGCCACCCAGCCTGAGTGTCCCATTGCGAAATCGGTGCGAGCGAATCGACGAACTCTAGTGAAAAACCGTCACCGTCGGTCGATGGGTACCAAGCATCATCCCAAGAAAACCGCAACACTGTGCCGTCGAATTCGGTGTCATAGGGTGCGGGCAAACCGACGACAAGCTCTTCACCACCATTCGACAGCGAGCCGTCATAGGTGCCTACGACACGAACGCCATCACCATAGACCTGCCGAAAGACGTCGGCATCAGGAGACAAGACGACATACTCATCGGGAGCAATCGTCGCCGAACCTAGGATCGCCCGAACTCCACCTTGAATCGTCAGTCCATTTAGATTGATGGGAGCATCCGAGATATTCACCAGCTCGATGAACTCCGCGTCTTCATTCGATCCAGGCGGGTTATACATCAATTCCGAAACACGAATGCCGTCGGTGATTTTTAGGGCTCGCTCGGCGACAGGATCCGTGAACGTGCGCGATGCAGAGATGGCTGCTCCGAATACGACGTCCGAACTGTTGCGGCTGACTTGATGTACCTCGACAGCGATAGAGTTAACACCAGCCTTCAGGAACTCAGAGGAAATCGAAAACGGCCCCTCCAAGGATGCGTCGCCAATCCCGCGATTGGCGGTAGTATCAAAGGTAACGTCTCCGTCGCGTAGCCCTAGTCGTAAGAACTCGTTGCCGTTGATGTAAATCACGGCTCCGTCATCAAGCAGCGTTTGCAACTCGAACTGATAGCTGGAGTCCGTCGCCATCTCGTTGCTGAGGGTGAATTCTGAGCGGAAGTAGTACGTGATGGGACCGGCCGTTAGCTGCGTGCCCACCGCAGTGTGAAAGTCTTCGTCAACTGCGGCTAGAACTCCAACTCCGCGAGGCCATGCGCTATCATCGAAGTCCTCTGCACGCCACGACGTACCCAGATCTTGGCCGGACTGATCGTAGGCCCAAACATCCGTGAACGCCAACAAGTCCGTGGCCTCCGTTTGTAAGAATGAATTCGCCTTGCCGGGCGACGGGAGCACGGGATAGCCAATCGTAGACGATCCGTCCGGCGTTCGCCCCTGACTACGATCCTCAGTTTGCGAGAGGACGAATACCTGATCAACAACTGCCAGATCTTCAGTAAAGAGCCCCAGCATCTCACCATTTGCGGACAGACCGAACGGCAGTTTGTCGGCACCGTTCTCCGGATTCGCGTCTGCCTCCAGCACAACGAAGCCGTTAGGTTCGATAAAACTCAACGCCGGGACCTGATGTCGAGTCGGTCTGCCGATCGGGTCGTCCGTGACATAGAGTCCGCCAATGTCGACCGCCACATCGTCGGAATTGTGTAACTCGATGAAGTCATCAGCAAACCGACCCCCGCGTGCCGCCAGCCACTCGTTGATCTTCACCGTGTTCACTGATCCGGTTCGCACAGGAATGTTCTCGGCGCCGAACGTTGGCTCTGACAGCCGCCATTCGCGTTGCGGACCATGCCGCGCGATGGACTGATCAGTGAGCTGTATCCCGAAGTCGACGGAATCCAGCAGCGTGCCATTCGCGTCGTACAGATAAACCCCTTCGCCATCGGAGGCTAGACGGAAGCCCAGTCTCATTCCAAGGCCAGGATTGTCCGTGGCCAGCAAAACCATCAATTCACCCGGACCGATTGTTGTTCCTACCGGAAACTCAAACTTACTGGGATTAGCCAGGTCGTCGCTGATCGTCATCCCGCTCAGATCTATCGTGTCGTCACTGTCGTTTCGGAGCTCAATGAGATCTGGTGTCTCACCGAATTGAACAACTGACTCGTTCGAAGCCAGGACTTCGTTGATGTATAGGCTCGCATTATCGGTGTTGACGCTCCAGTTGACCGCGGTCCCCAGCAATTGCTCCTTAGAAACATCACGGGCCTCAACCGTCAACGTATAGCTGCCATTCACCAGCTCGCTTAGCACAATCGGTTCGCTGATCTCTTGGAATTCGCCGAACGATCCGTCGTTCAATCGATATCGATAGTCCACGACGCCAGGACCACTGACAGCGATTTGCGCAGAGGTTCTGCCGGTGTTGACAGCGGGTACGCCCAACAACTGGACATCGGGCGCGGTCGCACCGATGTCGACGCCACCGACTGCTCGTTCGCTGGCAGGTGACCCCGGAGCCAGTCGAAAGTCCTGTGCTTCTGGATCGAGGAACCGAGGATCCGCCACGAAGTTCCCCGAACCGAACTCTACCCCGTCTGCTGCCACGATGGAGTTATCCACGCTCAACTCTTGGGCTTGGTCCGGCGAGCCGAACGTCACAGGGGTATTGGAGAATATCGATGCGGTGACCTGCGCCCCGCGCCCTGGCGAACGATCATCCAGATCGAAGTAGATCGGTGATATGTGGACAGTGTCCACCGTATTGTGCTCGAAGACCAGGAAGGCATCGTCCTTCACCTGGACCGCGTGATCGACGTTATGGAATGTGTTTCCGTAGACGAAGTAGTTGCGGCCGCCTCCAGCCGAGATTGCATTTGCGTCGCCAGTCGACGTGTTGAACTGGTCTCGGCGCACATTCAAAAATGCATTTCCACGGACAACTGCGTCCGTTTCCAAATCCAGTGCGTCGT
>CAYQMZ010000969.1:0-2830 GCA_964418725.1 uncultured Pirellulaceae bacterium | reverse complement strand
GCCTCGTAGTTACTCAGGTTGTGGATGACGCGACATTGGACTACGAGTTAGCAAGATCGATGCTTCGATTGGATGAATCGAATGACAAAGTGTTGCTTGCGGTTGCGCGTAGTCTAGATCAGATGCCCGAGAAAGTGATTCCTTTTTTGCAAAGTCGTGAAACGCTTGGGCGCCTAGATCCAAAGCTGTATCGGCTCGCGGGGGATCTGCGATTGCTCGCAAATGACAGTGCCTCGGCCCTCGAGTACTATCGAAAGGCAATGCAGCTTAACGATCGTGATGCCACGTCATCGAATAACGTAGCTTGGTTGCATCTCAAGGCCAACCGGCTCGAGCAGGCCTTAGCGGCCGCTGACAAAACTGTTGCCATCAGCAGGAAGCCAAATTACCTGGAGACACGCGGCCAAGTATTGGCAAAGCTTAGCCGCTACGAAGAGGCGATTGATGATCTCGAACAAGCACTAAACGGAAGTCTGCCAAACCCAGCAAAAACGCACCTTGCCCTGGCTGATGCGTACCGACGCATTGGAAAGACGGCATTGGCCGTGCAGCACTTCGAGAGGGGACAGTCGCTTGAGTCCGGAAATCTGCTCGATATCCTTCAATAGCCAACGACTCCACTATCGGTCAGTCGAAACTGATTCTGCGTACGCTAGTTCTCCGGTGCGGCCGTCGTAGTACTGGAAAACAACCTGTGGGTTCGGGTACGCAACTAGGCGTTTACCGCCCAGTTTCTGCGGCATGTTGAAGACGTTGTTGAGTTGAACAACGCAGTAATATGGATACAGTCGCTGTAGACGAGGCAGATCAGGCAAGATGTAGCTGCTCCAGCGAATGTCGCATTCGCGAGGTCCGAACTTGAATTTGCCCGTTGCTGGTCGATCGCTTTCGTCAAGCTTTGGGACGTGGTTCACGCTGTTGTGGGGGCCGCAGCAGAATTCCCAAACGTGATCTGTCACCTTGATGGCGAAGCTGTTGTGCAGGTCGCCCGTCATCACGAAGACTTTCTTGCCCATCTTGTCCCAGGCATCGATCAGCGTCTCTCGTTCGTCAAAGAATCCAGTCCAAGCTTCTTCTTTGTTGGCGGTGTCGGCTTCGAATCCACCCGCACCACTGTGTGGGATCATGAATGGGACCGATGAAATAACGAAGAAGAACTCCGCGTCGCTTTGAGCCATCGACTTCAATAACCACTCTCGCTGTCGCACGCCAAGCATCGATACGCCAGGTTTGTCCCGCTCGCGAACATCATGCATGTCGCGGTCGCCTCTCGTATCCAAAAGGTAGAACTCGCAATTGGAGACCCTGAATTTGCCGTAGCTTGGCCGACCGATTGAGTAGGGCATGTCCAGGTCGTCAACCTTGGCCGGCATGTGTAGCCGAAGGGTGTGGCGATCAACGACTTCGATGACGTCGTACACGTACGAGTTCTTGTTACCCGCATCGTCGTCATACCGCATGTCGTTGACGCCCGCGTGGATGCCGCCCCAATGTACGTGTAGGTTCAGCATGTCTTTCAACGGTAGCTTGGTGAAATCCGCTTGTCGGTCGATCAGCAGATCACTGCCTGCCTTCATCGCTCCACGGCCAAAGTGAATTGGCATGCTGTGCTCCATCGGGTTGGCCCAACCCAGGTAGTCGTACCAGGCGTAGGTCCCGATGTCTCGGAAGACGGTGCGTCGATGCCGTTTGCCTCGTTCTCCAGATCCCCAGATGTCATTGACGAGTTCATGATCGTCGAACGTAAAGTAGCTTGGGACGTTTCGATGCCACTTTGATAGCTCGATCCCCCGTGACAGATAGAGCTTGTAGTTTTCCCAAACGCCAACCACCGTTGGCATCACCTGAACAGCCAGAGGGAAATCGTCGAGCCCCTGCGTAAGACGCCAGGCTTCAGGTGGATAGCGACGAAGTTCTTCATACAGCCAGTCGCCGTTCATAATGTGAAAGTGGACTTTGTCAGCCCAGTCTCGATTTAGGTGTTCATAGGTGCGAAGTTGATGTCCGTTCCCGTGCAGTGGGTTCTGGTTCGAGCAAGACCCAATCTCAAAGCGAAAGTTGAAGAGTCCCTTAGGGTTGTGTGCTTCGTTCTTGGACGACTCGGCATCCGGTAACGTCATGAAGGAACCCGGGAGGCCATGAGGGCGATCATTGACCCAAACCTGATAGTGATATCGGGTATCGGGTTTCAGGGCGTTGAGCTTCGCGACACCGGTATTGTCATGGTCGGCAGTGGTCGTCGCGGGAGCACTGGTCAGCTTTAGTTCGTCTGCCTGCGTTCCGAATTTCACTCGAAATTCGCCGGCATCAGAGGTTCTTGCCCAAACATGCATCGAGTGTGCCGTGGGGCGACCAAGCATTGGGCCGTGTGTCAGGCGGATTGGATCACGCTGGGCATTGGCGGCAGCAGCAACGACAAGCAGAAAAGCGAGTGGGATAATGGCAGCAAATTTCGACACGTTGATCTCTCCTGGTTTGATCAACATCATAGCCGAAGGCCGCGCAGCAAATAGCCTCGAAAGGAAACAGTTCGAGGAACCCGGAACTCGCTGAGGGTTCGATTGCAGTGTCTGCTATCGCTCGAAAAAGTCGCCCAATTCGGCGTAGTTGTTGTAAGCGACGGCTTCTCTCTTCCACATCGCGACGTACTGGTCGTAGCGAGACCGCATCTGCGAGAGAGGGCCCGTGTGTTCCTTGGAGGAAGCGAGATTGCGAAGCTCGAGCCGGTCCTTAACCATGTCGTAGAGTTCGTCCGTCGGCTTAAACTGGCGTTCGGAATAGGGCCAACGTACGTACTTCCATTTGGGCGTCACTACGCTCAAACTGAATA
>CAYQMZ010000968.1:0-2830 GCA_964418725.1 uncultured Pirellulaceae bacterium | reverse complement strand
AAAACACCATCGTGACAATGAAGACTGGTTTCCGTTCCCCAGGAATTTGGCTGACAATCTGATCAGCAACGCTCGCCCAATACATCACTACCTGCGTATGCGTGGCGAGTTACTGAGTCATCCTCGGTTCGCTTGCCAGTTTGACGAAGAGCTTGCAGGGTTGATCGGGGAACAGAGAGACCAAAAGTATCGAAGCTGGCACATCCTGCGTCTATTGGATCGCGAGGACGAATTCATTGAAACCAATCAACTGGGTGACTACTTCGACCAGTCTGTAATTGCGGATTTGATTTCGCAACGAATTGTCTGCCAAGCGAAGGACGGGCACCTCTGCCTGGACCACGGTTTCCGGGATGAGCTGGAACGCTTGATAACGGAACACTGCGTCCCAATTTCAGCCGATGAAGTCCAAGCTCTGCGACTCGCGCAGGTACCTGAGTTCTTCGAATTCCGCGGCATTGCCTACACGGTTCGAAGGTAGCTGTTTCGAACGAGACCGCCCCAAACAGAGCTGAACAGATCGTGACCGATGCGTTTGGCCAGAACAGAGTCCCCTCACTCTTGCCGATCGGCTTCCCAAGTTCCTAACAAGATCGGCAAGCCGCAGACCACGGCATGCCACGGCCCAGAAATGGCACTATTGTGCTAGTCGGTGACACGATCGTGAAGGTTTCGCTGTTTTCTGAGCAATAGGCTGTTGCTCGCAATGTTCGTGTATTTGAACGCACGAACCGCGTCAATTCCCTCCCCCGCACCCGGCAACTAGCGAGAGCCATCATGAGAACCTCCCTCTTTATCGCCACACTCATCCTCATTCAGGCATCCCTCGCCAGTGCAGCCGACATCATTTGGGTACACCAGATGCGTGGCGGCGGTGACGGCGAGAACAACACTGCTCGCGGCGAAGGCACATTGTCGTGGGAAGACGACGCCTGGCGTCAGCTGATTGAGGATCGTGGACACAACATCATCGACCACGATTTCTACGACGACCTAGAAACGATTTCGTTTGAAGCGTTTGACGAAACAATCGCTGAATTCGAAGCGGCTGACTTGGTGATGTTCAGTCGAGACTCCAACAGTGGCGACTACAACGATCCAATCGAGCATGAAGCCTGGACCAGCTCATTCTCGACTCCCATGATTGTCATGACGCCCTACCTTTTGCGTAGCAATCGATGGGATATGGTGCAGAGCACATCGATCCAAGACGCCGCAAACCCAATGGTGCCAACGATTCCCGATCACCCAATCTTTGAAGGTGTGGAATTGAACGCCGATGGTCAGATCGACTTTTGGAGTCAGCTGGGCGACGACGACAACATCGACTTAGTGAACGCGACAGACTTTGGCTTTGCGGAAGTAATCGCCACGGAAGCAGACACGGACATCCCATGGATCGCCTACTGGGACGGCGAGACCGAAGATGGGGACTTCTATGATGGTTCGTCCACTTTCGCAGCGGGACCTCGCCTTTACCTTTCGGCCGGATCGGATGACGACCCAAACTCCTGGGGCGAAAAGAACATTACCCCAGCCGGCGATCAAATCGTCCTTAATGCGATCACGTTCCTGACCGGTGATCCAGGTACGCCACCCGTTGACACATGCACGCCAGGAGCTGGCGACTTCGATGGCAACGGCAAAGTAGAGTTCGCCGACTTCTTAATACTGTCTACGAACTTCGGAAGTGAAGCTGACGCTGCCGGCGGCGACGTTGACTGCAATGGCATGGTCGAATTTGCCGATTTCTTGGTGCTCTCCTCTAACTTTGGTACGGACGTCGCAGCGTCTCAGTCAGTTCCAGAACCAAGTGGCTTGATGCCTTCCCTCCTGGGCATGCTCGCGCTTGCTGCCGTAACACGACGTCGACGCTAGTACCGTCGGCGAAGTGGCTGCTAATCGTCCAGCCCCGGGGGTGGCTACCAACGTTGGTAGCTGCCCCCTTCCCAATTAAGGGCAGCCAATTGCAGCGACAAAGATCCACGGTCGACCATGTGTATCACTGTTGCGAATCGGGCGTCCAAGGCTGCTCGTCTTGCCCTGGCTTGGCCTGCAGAAATTTCGCTCCGACCTCCTGATACCAACCATGCAGTTTCGAACGCATGGTAGCCACCATATCAGGACGTTGCTTAGCCAGGTCGGTTTGTTCGCCGATGTCTTGCTGAACGTTGTACAGATGCACGCGACCGTCTTCGTACCGTTCAATCAGCTTGAAATCGCCCATGCGAATTGCACCACCGGGAAAGCCGCCCTGGTTACTGTAATGCGGGTAGTGCCAAAACAGTGCGTCTCGATCTAGCGACGTCTTGTCCTGCTTCAACAGCGGTACCAAGCTTGAACCGTCTCGATGCTGCTCAGGATTCAAGGGCAGACCGGCGATATCCAGGATCGTGGGATAGAAGTCTGTTGAAATGACGGGTTCGTGACACACCGCCCCGTTCGAGCCGCCCTTCGGCCAACGAACGATAAACGGCTCGCGGATACCACCCTCATAGACCCAACCTTTGCCTCCTCGCAAAGGCAGATTCGATGTCGGCAAACCTTCCGACGTTGACAAGCCTCCGTTGTCAGACGTTAGCATGACTACGGTATTCCGCGCTAGTCCCAATGCTTCCAATCGGTCCAACAGTCGTCCGACTTGGGTATCCATGCTTTCCACCATCGCCGCATACGTGGCATGTTGCTGCCGGATCCTAACGGAACGTTTGCGTTTCGCCTTCGGCAAGACCTGCTCTTCGTTGCCGAATTCCGGGCCGGGCGCGAGCTTGGCTGCTTTGGCTTCGTATTTTTCAATCAGCGACTTTGGTGCCTGCAATGGCGTATGCAC
>CAYQMZ010000967.1:0-2834 GCA_964418725.1 uncultured Pirellulaceae bacterium | reverse complement strand
GAGTCGTTTAGACGGTTGCCGCAAAGTGATTGATGGCTGATCCATTAGGACGCGAGCCCCCTGTCTTTCGCAACACGAAACGATGCGGCTCGCTATTTCGGATCTAGCGGCTTCAGGCCTTTCGAGACACAGATCAGTCGTTCGGCTGCTTCCGCATACGTCTTTCCAAGAGCCGCCAAGGGCGTTGGCAAATAGCCAACGTCAGCAACGATCCGAACGCACTTCTCAGATTTCGATACCGACTTAAACTCGACGGTTCCGAACTTCTCTTGCAGCAATTCGAAGTCGCTGATCGTACGCTGGTCAAACTGGTCTCGGTTCGACTCGTTGAAAGCACTGAATTTCATAGCGCCGCACAATTCGGTTTAATCTAGCCACCTGCTTTAACTATGCGTCACAACGATGCCTAGTTCGACTCGTTATTCTGAGGGATATCCCTGTTGCTGCGACGGGCTTGGTAACTTCAACGTACCGTTTTTCGTCAATTCCTGCGTAGATTGCGGGCGTTCGCGATCTGTTAGAAAAAAAGAAAAGCGAGTGCGTCGAACGCACTCGCTTTATGCTTTCGCGACAATTCAGCGGGCTTGGCTAAGGAGCCATCAGCAATCGACTGGGTGTGCTTAAGTAGCCAATCACATCATTCAAGAACCGGGCAGCCGTACCACCGTCGACCAAACGGTGATCGTAAGACAGACTAAGCGGCATCATCAGACGAATCTCGATCTTGTCATCGACAACAACCGGCAACTTTCGCGAACGACCAACTAACAGAATCGCCACCTCTGGCGTATTGATAATCGGTGTTGAGTACGTTCCGCCAATCGCGCCTAGGTTGCTGATCGTAAACGTGCTTCCCCTCAGATCGTCGACAGAGAAACTGCCGCTGCGGGCATTCTCTGCAATCCCGCCCAACGCTCTCGCGACGGAGGGAATCGACAACTGATCAGCATTTCGAAGCGAAGGTACGACTAGTCCGCGATCGGTATCTACGGCGACGCCAACATTGACGTACTGCTTGTAGATGATCTGCTCGTTCGGAACATCAATGGACGCGTTGATCAACGGGTTCGACTTCAACGCCAATGCACATGCCTTGATGATGAATGGCATCGAAGTGAGCTTTATGCCTGACTCGGCGTAATCTGCCTTGCTGGCTTGCCGCATCGCCTCAAGTGCCGTCACATCTGCATCATCGAAGTTCGTGACGCGAGGAACCGTCGACCAAGACTCATGCATCTTCGCAGCAATCGTCTTGCGGATCTTCGGCATCTTTTGGATCTGAACCGGTCCCCACTTGTCCGAGCTTGCGTCACCAAGAGTCGCTTGACCGGGCGAAGCACTTGGCTTGGCGGTCGCCACACTTGAACTCTGCGACGACGAGCTGGAAGTGTGACTAGACTGGCGAACAACAGCCAGGACATCCTCACGGGTGATTCTTCCACCAGGCCCCGTCCCAGCCACTGATCCAATGTCTACGCCCACTTCGCGAGCAAACCGACGAACAGCAGGACCGGCAGGAGCTATCCGACGGCCAGCGGCCGGCGTAGCCGCAGCTGGTGGTGGAGTCGGTGCAGGAGCAGAAGCCGGAGGTGGACTGACATGTGCAGTCGGAGGTGGCGGCGCAGGTGCTGCGGGCGCCGGCGTGGCTGGCTCTGGTGTTGGAGGCGGAGCAGCAGCTGTAGGCTCGGGCGCTGAAGGAGCAGGCGGTGGAGCCGCGGCATCTGACGATTCGAGGACCAGGATACTCCACCTGCGGCGATCGTGTCTCCAACGCCAACTTTGATTTCCAACACCTTGCCAGTGTGGCTACTAGGGACAGGCGTCGTCGCCTTATCGGTTTCAACCTCGATCAGATCCTGACCTTCTGTGATTTCTTCTCCGACGCTGACAAAGACGTCCAAGATGTCTCCGCCGTCTTCCAAGTCTTCTGGGGCTTTGATTTCAACTTGCATCGTTTTACTTCTGTCGATTGATTTGTGGCAATGAATGTCGACACATGCGGGCCAATGTTGCCCGCATGTTCGTGACGGGGCTACGCGAAATAAGGGTTCACTTTTTCGGCGTCGATCCCCATGTCCTTAATCGCCTGTGCAACGACGGAAGCTTCAATTTCGCCTCGCTGTTGCAGTTGGTATAGGGCAGCCAACGTGATGAATTGAGCATCCACTTCAAAGTGGCGTCGCAACGCTTCACGCGTTTCACTTCGGCCCATGCCGTCGGTTCCTAAGCAGTACAGTCCGCCCGGAACATATTGGCTGATCTGCTCAGACAATGCCCGAATGTAATCGGAAGCTGCGATGAAAGGTCCGCTCTCGTTCTCAAGCAGCCCTTCGATGTAAGACTTCTTCGGAGCCTGATCCGGGTGCAGCATATTCCAGCGATGGCAGTCCGCAGCATCCCGACGCAGTTCGGTATAGCTCGTCACGCTAAAGAGGCTGCTAGAGACTCCATACTTTTCTGCCAGCAGCTTTTGAGCGTCGATTGCGGAGTTCATGATCGCACCGCTACCGAACAGTGTCACGCGATGTTTCTCACTGGAAGCCTTCACATCAGCGAACTTATAGGCTCCCTTCATGATGCCGTCTTCTACTCCATCCGGCATTGCCGGATGGATGTACTCCTCGTTTTCTGACATCAGGTAGTAGATCGCAGTTTCGCCGTCTTCATAAAGACGTTTCATACCCTCCAGAACGATCACGGCGATTTCATAGCCGAAAGCCGGGTCGTAGGCTCGCACCGTTGGAAATGCAATTGCGTTCACAAGACTGTGACCATCTTGGTGCTGAAGACCTTCACCATTTAGTGTCGTACGTCCTGCTGTCCCACCGATCATG
>CAYQMZ010000966.1:0-2837 GCA_964418725.1 uncultured Pirellulaceae bacterium | reverse complement strand
GACGGCAACTGCGGAAGGAGACCAGCAATGATCGCTTGCTCCAAAAATCGATGTTCGACGTATCGACGTTCGACAAACCGACGCCCTCGAAAAAACTGTCGTTCGGATGGCCAGTCTTGTCGCCCGGTAAGAGGGCGGTCGCGACAGGGCATGACGTTGCTGTTGGTAATCGTTTGCATGGTGGTACTAACGACAATTGTTGGTGCCATGGTCCGACAGTTAGCGGTATCCAGTCAGCAGATTCGCGTCCGCAACCGAAAAGCCCAGGCCGGCTGGCTCGCCGAATCAGGCATTCAGCGTGCTGCATTTCGAATGAAACAAGACTCGGGATATGTGGGCGAAACGTGGGAAGTCGCGGGGAGTGAACTCGGGCATCGATACGATGGTCGAGTTAGCATCGAGGTGAAACGTGTCGGTAACGCAGAAGCAAACGCGCCGAATAACGCTGCGGCCACTGAATCTGAGAGCGATGACTCTACGGGCCAAGTTCGCGTCACGGTTACCGCCGTCTATCCAGTTGAATCGAAGTATCGATCGACTGTTCGAAAGCAGATCACAGTTTCTACGAAACTAAGAAATCCAAAACCGGATCAGGATACGGGAGCAACCTCATGACGTCCTCAAGAGACGACGCTTGTTACCGAGAGACAACCTCGACGCAACGACGAAGTGATCCACCTGCTCACGCCGCGTTTACGCTGGTGGAGTTGTTGGTCGTGATTGCAATCATCGCCATGATGGTGGCTTCTATGTTGCCTGCGATTCAAGCCGCGAGAGCCAGTGCTCGACAAAGCCAGTGCAAAGCCAACCTAGTCGAATTGGTGATGGCGTTGCAGAACTTCGAGATGGCTCATACGCACTTTCCGTCTGGCGTTACAAGTGAGACCGGCCCCATTATTTCGACGCCTCAAGGTAAGCATCAGAGCTGGCTGATCGGGTTGCTGCCCTACTTAGATGAAAGCACATTGCATCGAAACATTGATCTTGGGAAGAGCGTGTACGATCCAGCCAACCAAGCCGCCCGTCGGCTTTCGGTTCCAAGTCTTTTGTGTCCGTCGGATGGTTCCGCGAAGCAGTTGCCACACAGTAACTATGCCGGCTGTCATCATGATGTGGAAGCTCCGATCGACGCAAACAACAACGGTGTGCTGTTCTTGAACAGCCAAATCGCGCTGGACGACATACGAGACGGATTGTCTCAAACGTTAGTGATTGGCGAGTTGCGATTTGAACCATCGGGGTTGGGCTGGATGTCTGGTACGCGTTCGACGCTTCGCAATACGGGGACGCCGATCAACGTTGATCATTGGAAGCCCAAAATCGTAGCGCAGCGTGCTCCGTACCGTCCGCCGCCCCCGGAAAAGATCTACGTAGAAGACTTTTCCGAGGAAGCTGTTACCGAAGCTGAAGAAGAGGCAAGTGACTCTGGGCTAGAAGACGCTGATTCGGAAGACCAAGCCGCTGCAGACTTAGGTAAGGCTGGCTCTGAGGTGGGAGAAGCTGAATCGGAAACGCGGGCTGATGCAGCTGAGAGCAATTCGAAGCAGGCTGCGAACGCCAAGCCGCCAAATGCCGTCGGTGGTTTTGCCAGCGAGCACAGTGGCGGAGCACATGTGGCCTTCGCCGATGGACGGATACAGTTCATGTCGGCGACCGTTTCCGCAAAGGTACTGCAGCAACTAGGGCATCGCGATGACGGTCAGTTGTTGGATCCTAACGAGTATCGCGAGTAGATTCGGAGCAAAGTGACGCCATGAATGAGATCCGCCCACGCAAATCGCCAGCGCCGGCAAGCGCCAGCACGTTCTCTCTGGGAGCGATGTTCTTGATGACGGCGTTATTCTGTCTCATGCTGGCAATGCTCAGTTGGATTCTTCGAAGCGAAGAAGCGAGAAGCATGCTGCAGATCTCGGTTACCGCCGGCGCCGCGTGGGGATTCTTCACCGGGATCGTGATTGGGCTGTATCACTATCGACGGATGAGGGGCGTGCTGATCGGTATGCCGACGGGAACGGTCGTTGGTGCTTTGGCTGGACCGCTTTGCATTCAATTCTATGAGTCACCTTGGGCAACGATTGTGATGTCGCTGATCTGCGGTGCTGTCCTGATTGGATTGGCGAGCCTGTTCCGCCTGCTAAACAGAGATGACCCCGTTTCCAAACGCACTGACTTTTCTCAGTTCAAGCCGCCGCGAGATCCGACCAGTTAGCGTTTCATTGGCTCTCGCCGTCTCCCGAACTAGATCGTGCTGCGCTGCCGTAGCTGCTAACATAGACGGCGACTCGTCGCGTAGGAGCCGTGCTATTCATGCGTTCTAGATATCTCCAATACTGCCTTCTCCTTCTGTTGGCGTTGCCGTTCTTTTCATGTCTCGCACCAACGGGCGGCTTGCTTTCCACGACCTCCGCTCAAGAAACTTCAGTTGAATCCGAAGCCGGGGAAACTCGGGAAGAAGAACTCGAGGATGAAGAGTTCGACGACGAACCTGAGGAAGAATTTGACGACGAGGGAGACGTTGGCGAACTGTTGGAGATTCGTGGCGAGCTTCAGGGACGTATCGAGTACCTGGCTGAACAGACCGAGGTCGTTAAGCAACGCATCCAGAAAATTGACCAGTTGATCGCGGTGGTCAAGCAAACAGCAGACGTTGAACGGCAGCTTGCAGAAGCTGAAGAGACGGGGAACGAGCAGCTCATGGAGGGGCTGTCAAAGAAGGTCGAGCAGCTGGGAATCGAATCCCGGATACGAGAAGAGTTGATCGAGTTGGAGTTTGAAATTCAAGAAACGGCGGAGGCGATTGAGGAAGCTGAAGACGAGGAAGAGTTCGATCGGCTCGA
>CAYQMZ010000965.1:0-2837 GCA_964418725.1 uncultured Pirellulaceae bacterium | reverse complement strand
GGGTACGCCTCGCTATATGGCTCCAGAGCAACTGGAGTCTACGCATCACGTTGATCACCGAGCGGACATCTATTCATTGGGCGTTGTGATCTATGAAATGCTGACAGGTGAACTCCCGATTGGTCGTTTCGCCGCGCCGTCTGCGAAAGTAGCGATTGATGTGCGGCTTGACGACGTTGTACTTCGAACGCTGGAAAAAGAACCGCAGCTACGCTATCAGTCGGCAAGCCAAGTGAAATCAGATGTGCAGTCCATTACTTCGAACAGCGATCCAGCTTTCGCGCCCACAACGATTCGCAACGCGGCCGCAAAGCCGTCCGACAATCCTTCGTCTGCCGTTAGTCTAGAGCAGCAGGAGTTGGCCGGCCGGCTGCTGTTGACGCGTCGGCAATTGATGGATCGAGTGAAAGATTCGCTGCGTCCACTGTTTCGCGCCCAGTTGGTTCAGATTGCATTTGGGATCGCAATGATATTGCTGGGCGTGCAATGCTGGACTCGAAACACGCAGATTCCACACCGGCTCTTTTGCGGTCTGGTAATGCATGTTTACGGTGTCATTGTGATTGCCCAAGCGGCGTTGGTTTGCACACGTATTCGACGTATCGATTACTCAAGGCCTGTCGAAGAAATTCGTGCGAAACTCGATCATGTGCAGGCCGGATATCTGTGGGCTGGTATCGTGATTGGGTTCATCTGGTGGTTGCTCTGGATTCCTGCATGCGTTGCGATCGGCTTTGATGCGGTGCTCTATCCGCAATGTCTCATCGTTTCCTTGATCGTTGGTGTTGTCGGCATGGCTGCATCGATCTGGCTGTACTGGCGAGCCTTGAGGGCAAGCAACCCTTCTTCTGAGCAGTGGAAAGACAAGTTCTCTGGCGAGAGCCTTGCTTCTGCGTATCTCGCGCTCGAGGAAATCGAGAACGCCCAAATACGTTGACACACTTTAGCTGACGCTGTGGCACTGAATTCAAGTCATTCCTGTTTCGTGCGCCCCCGTTGCGTGCAGACTCTTTTCAAGGGAGCTAAGTATCAACACTTCATCAACGATCGGGTCCACGAGTAATTCGCGGCGCGAGTCACCGGCTATCGAGACTGCCGGTGCGTCGTCGCCTCAACATCGGCGACATGATCTGGACGCACTGCGAGCAATCGCCATGCTTTTGGGAATCGTTTTGCACGCCGCATTGTCGTTCACGTCAATTCCGTGGGTCGTGCAGGACACGCAGCAGAGCGAGGTCTATCACGTATTGTTTGCGTTCCTGCATGGTTTCAGAATGCCTCTGTTTTTCATGCTGAGCGGCTTCTTTACGGCGATGCTATGGCGCAAACGTGGGCTAGGTGCCCTAATCGTGCATCGCATCAAGCGGATCTTACTGCCGTTGGTGCTGGGCTGCTTTACGATCATTCCGGCGATGTGGGCTGTCAGCTACGTTGCTTCTCGGCCTTCTGAAACAACGTCGGAGAACAATCGACTGTTTACCGCCGTCGTTGAAGGCGACGTCGAATCAGTGCGTGTTGAGTTGCAGCACGATGGCGTTAATGTCAACGCGGCGGACACAAGGTCTGGTTCTACTCCGCTGTGCACGGCTGTTTTCGTTGGCCATACCGAAATCGTGGAACTGCTGCTGCAGGCTCGCGCTGATGCGAACCTAGCCAATCGGGACCAGGCGACGCCATTGCATATCGCGGCCTTTATGGGGCGATCGAAAGAAGCTTCGCTGTTGTTGGCTGCTGGGGGCGATGTCAGCAGCCTTGATGGCAGTGGAAAGACGGCGGGCGAGCTGCTGACGATGGATTTCGGCACGACAAATTTCATCGCAAGTTCACTGGGAGTTCCGCTTGACGAAGCAACGTTGTTGAAAGGGAGGCGAGCGATCGCCGAACTGCTTGGTGAAGATGACTATTTGGGCTCGGAGTCGAATGCGGGAGCTTCAGCTGATCTGGAGGCGTTAAAAGGGCTGTTGTTTCAGATGCCGGTGTTTATGCACCTTTGGTTTCTTTGGTTCTTGTGTTGGTTGATCGTCGCGTTTGCTGTGTACGCAGCGGTCGTGAGTTACTTGAGGATTGAAAAACTGCCGCGCTGGCTGGTGCTTTCGCCTGTCGGACTGCTTTGGCTAGTTCCACTCACCACGCTGACGCAGTCGGCCATGAATCCAAGGACGTTTGGTCCAGATGCGTCTGTTGGTTTGCTTCCAATCCCAGGTGTGTTGATCTACTACGCCGTGTTTTTCTTTTTCGGTGCAATCTATTGGGATGTGGACGACCGACAAGGCAGACTGGGGGCTGGTTGGCGTATCAGCCTACCGATTGCGATCTTCGTCGTGTTTCCGATCGCATTCGATTGGGTCTCAGGGATGTGGGGGATTGCCCCGCGGTTGGACAATGAATTGAGTAACAGGATTGTCGGCAGTTTCTTGCAGGCCATATTCGCGTGGCTGATGGTCTTAGGCTCGATCGGAGCTTGTCGGCACCTCCTTTCTCGACCAAGCAATGCGTTGCGTTATCTCTCGGATTCTTCCTATTGGCTGTACTTAGCACACTTGCCGGTCGTGATCCTCGCGCAGTGGCTGGTTCGCGACCTCCAGATTCCGCCATTTATCAAGTTTGCTGGCGTAGTGTTGGTAGTCTCGGGGCTGCTCTTGGTGACTTATGAGTACGGGGTCCGCTATACGGTAGTTGGGCGATTGCTGAACGGACCTCGCCAACGAACGGCGACTTCGTGATGGAGGATCTGGAGATGCCGAGTCGAATTTGGGGAGCTGTTCGCGGTGCGGAAACTAGCCGCACCGCGAGGAAGCGTCTCTCCGTTTGCGAGACAGTATTTTGAAAAGTTGAAG
>CAYQMZ010000964.1:1735-2852 GCA_964418725.1 uncultured Pirellulaceae bacterium | reverse complement strand
AGAGTACTTCAACGAACTGCGTAGTGGTTACGCTGGCGTGAAATACTCATGTCGCTACATCGGCTCGTTGGTGGCTGACTTCCATCGCACACTGATGAAGGGTGGCGTTTTCGCGTATCCGCCGACCGAAGACGCACCCGGAGGAAAGCTTCGACTGCTCTATGAGGTGAACCCAATCGCGATGCTTGCCGAAGCTGCCGGAGGCATGGCACTCGATACATCCAGCAAAGTGCTGAACGTAATGCCAAAGCATGTGCACCAGCGATCGAGTTTCATCGTTGGAGGCGGAGCTGAGATGGACCTGTTCATCCGCCACTCTCAAAGCCGTCGAGCTCACGCTGTGTTGGAAGTCTGATCCTACGAGAGTCGTTCTCCTAGCCTCGCCGGCCCGGAATCGCCGTTCAAAGTATGGGCCTGGTGTGTACTGCACATCAGGCCCATCTTCGTACTCTGTCATCAAAACGACGCTTGAGTTGACGCTACGGTAGCTTGCCCTTGCTCTTCGCTTCGGTAAGCAGCGTTCGCACTTCTTCGACATGCGAGTAGTACCCACCGTCGTCATTGGCTTTCGAAGCGATTCCTAGTAGCTCGCCCTCTGCGTTAAGTAGTGCTCCACCGGAACGTCCACCTTCCTGCGGTCGCTCAGTCGTCCACATACGAGCGCGCATCTCCGAATTTTCTGGTCGGATTTGGCCTTCGCTGAGAATGCGTTCCCCGAGCAGAGACGGACTACGCCCTGATCCGCAACCGACCGAGTAACCGAACTTCGGCAATTCATCCGAATCCGCCGCGAGTTGGATCGGTGACGAACCGATTCTCTTACCGACTTTCACACGCAGCAGCGCGAGATCGGCCCTAACTAGTTGGGCGACGACTTCAGGTGATTCATAGCTGGCGATTGGTGTCCTGAGCGTCTCAAGACTAAAGAAGTCGACTCTTTGGATACCGTGCGTCGCCGCATGCCAAACCGTCAGGATGTAGGCGTAACCCTGGCTGTCTTTCGCAATGACCACGCCCGATCCGAATCCGGGAGTTGGATCGCCAATCTCTGGCTCCACAATCAGGCGAACACAGTTACCAATCGCCCTATCGTACAAATCGATGGAAGCATCCGGCA
>CAYQMZ010000964.1:0-1725 GCA_964418725.1 uncultured Pirellulaceae bacterium | reverse complement strand
TGCCTCTTCTGGATCAGGTGCATTCGACGCATCGCCACTCTGGCCATCTGGCTGACGTTGATCCGTCTTAGGCCGATCCGACTTGGGCTGATCCGTTGTCGCAGAGTTATTGTCGTCGCTGGCGTTATCCTGCCACTTTTGATCTTCCGCGAACCGCGGAGTCTTACTCTTGTTGCACGCCGAGACGCACAGAAGTACGGCTAGGAAAGCGACGAGGTGCTTTGCACGATTCATTTTTCCTCGCCTTTATGCCGCCAATTCGAGTCTCGCGATAGTGGCTTCTGACCTGACTGCATTGCTTAAGTGATGTGAAAGCCCTGCTTGGAAATCGCCATCGGTTAAACGTACCTCATGCCAATCGCTGTCACCTAGCAAACGTCGGCGTCGAAGACACGAACTTTGGCCCAGTTGTCTTTGTTTTCTGCAATGAATTGATCATGGCGTTCCGCAACCTGATACGCATCGTGCGACGCTCGGTCTTCGAAGACCAAGTTGAGTGTGACGTGATACTCGCGGTCGTTTACTTCGCGAGTGGTATCGGCCAACGTCCCCGCCGCGAAGAGGACGGTGCCAGGGTGATCGGTTAGATATTTCTTGCATGATTCCACCAACGCATCACATGCTTCGGTGGAGGAGTCTTTCAGGGTGAAGTAGACCATGTGCGAGAACTTCGATGCAGACATGCGGAACCTTTGCTTTTCTTCGCTCAATTCAAAAAAAGCCCGATGCCGCCGCCGCAACATCGGGTTGAGTAAATCAGATTGTTGCCGATTTTCGGCTCCAGCAAAATGGGCTTAAACCGGATCGTTGGGGTCTTTGAATTTCCCGCCGCTGCCATCGCGTGGGTCGTAGCGTTTGCGCCGACTGCTGCCGAAAGCTCCGTCGAGCCCGGCACGTTGCAGCAACGATTTGCCCATGATTTCTGCGGCCGCATCTTCCGGCGGAGGAGGTCCTACAGCACCGTTTTCGGTAGGGTCGTACTCGATTTCATATTGATGCTTGGCGATCGAAACCTTGTCGCTAGGGTCCAGCCGTTTTCGCTGGATCTTTTGGCCGTTCACCTTTACGCCATTACGACTATTCAGGTCAGTCACGTACCAGTAACCGCCGTCACACTCCAACTGGCAATGGTGGGCTGAAACATTGCCAAAGCGCAGGCGGATGTCGCAACTCTCGCGTCTTCCGATTAACAATTCCTTTTTCAGCAAAGGAATGGGGTCGCCCCCACCGACAGGTACCAATTGGCCAAACATAGCAGTACTCACTCTCCAAAACTGGTGCTCACACCAGAGCCCCTCAACTACTTTTTAAGTCTAGTTAGCTAGCAAAACACCGTCAAATCACGACAACGATCGTAGGTGTTTCCTCTAGGTTGTTCCGACTATTACGGCAACTCTTGGGCATCAACTTGTCAAAGTGCAAAGAAGATTACATTTCTCGATCGTTAACATGCCACGACCAATGAATCATCATCGGTAATCGACGGAGAGCCCATGAAGCTGCACGCCCTACCATTTGTGTCATGAAGCGATCAGGGATAAACGCGACAGAAAGGCGTCGGAATTCGGATTCGCAGTCGGGCCGGTAGGGACCTTGTCACTACCCATAAGTGCGTCGATTGATCGCATGCTCACCTCACCCTCTCACGAGCTAACTCGTCCATCCTTTACGGCATTTTCGTGGGAGGGTCGGCGCCGAGCTTTAGCGAGTGTGTCGGGGAGGGCG
>CAYQMZ010000963.1:2515-2862 GCA_964418725.1 uncultured Pirellulaceae bacterium | reverse complement strand
AGTTTGTTGCATCCAATCACTTGATGTACCAGGCGAAGGGATGCAATTTGCGGCTGATGTCGGTTTGGTCCAAAGGCCTGGAAGCCGTTGGCCTATGGTACGACCAGTTGATGGCGGAGAGTTTGGGGAAACATGAACGCGGTGCGACGCCACTCACGGTAGTCAACACACGTGACTTGCATTCGCGGGCACAGCAGCACCAAGAAGGTGCTCGAGACAAGTTTATCGTTAATCTCCTGACGGAATCTTGGCGACGAGATCCGTTGCCAGTCGGACAGCAAGAGTGGGACCAAGATGAATTGAATCAGTTGGCGGACAAGGCGTTGCCGGACCTGATGACCGCTGCC
>CAYQMZ010000963.1:0-2505 GCA_964418725.1 uncultured Pirellulaceae bacterium | reverse complement strand
TGAAGGGGACGAATAAGGCCTATTTGGACGACAATCGTCCGACGGCCGATATCATCTTGCCGTCGGTCGACGAGTATCATCTCGGCCAGCTCTTCCAGATGCTCATGATCGCCACGGTCGTCGAAGGGCGATTGATGGAGCTAAATCCGTACGGACAACCTGGTGTGGAAGCCTACAAAGTGAACATGAAAGCCGAATTGGGCGTTTGACTTTCGGTGGCAACCCAATCGCCCTTCGTGCTACTGACGAGACTGTTGTGAGGAACCAATGACGTTTGATCTTACATGGCTTGGTCATGGTAGCTGGTCCATGAACATTGGTGAGAGCAAAGTGTTGCTTGATCCGTTCATTGACGATAATCCGTCGGCGCCATGCAAAGCGGCCGACCTAGATGCGGACTACATCTTGGTCTCGCATGGACATTTCGATCACGTGGCGGATGTCGCGGCAATCGCAAACCGGACCGAGGCCACGGTGGTTGCGATTTACGAAATCGCACAGTGGTTCGCTGGCGAGCACGGGGTGAAGAATACGTTGGGAATGAACCTCGGCGGCGGCGCGGACCTGCCTTTTGGCCGGGTTACGATGACTGTCGCCCATCACAGTTCCCAGTTGCCCGATGGATCTTATGGTGGCAACCCTGCAGGCTTCGTCATCAACGCTCAGGGAAAAAGGGTGTACTTTGCTTGCGACACTGCGTTGTTTAGCGACATGCAGTTGATTGGCAAGCCCGACGGTTCGCCGACGCTGGATGCTGCTGTCTTGCCGATTGGCGACCTGTTCACGATGGGGCCTTCCGATGCCGTGGCTGCGACGAAGTTGATTCAGCCAAAGCAAGTCATTCCGGCGCACTACAACACTTGGCCGCCCATTGAACAAGATGCGGACGCTTGGGCGGCACGGATTCGCGAAGAGACGTCCTCGCAGCCACTGGTGCCGAAGCCTGGCGACAAGCTGACGCTGTAAGCGAACTTGCCTACGTCCGATCAGCCAAAACCTTGAAGCGGTTTATCCATGAGTTATTTCCTTGCAGACCAGACGCATAAGGCGGAATTTGACGACCAAGGATACGTCGTCGTTCCTGGCTTGCTGACTTCCGATGAAGCTGTCCAGCTTGGCGAAACTGCTCGCCGCGATGCCCGCACCTGGCAAGACGCGACAGAACGCGCGGACTCGGATGGAAACCGTACCGTGTTGGCCGTCCGTAACGATCTAGGTGACGACGTCTACAGTTCGATCGTCCGAAGCAAACGCGTCTCGCAATCGATGGCGACGCTTCTCGGCGACGAAGTTTATCATTACCACCACAAGCTGATGCTCAAGGAGCCTAAGGTCGGTGGAGCCTGGGAATGGCATCAAGATTACGGCTATTGGTACAACTACGGCTGTCTGTTCCCGACGATGGCCAGTTGCTATGTGGCGATCGATCGAGCCTGCAAGGCGAACGGATGTCTGCAGGTTTTGCCAGGCACACATCACCTTGGCAGACTGGAACATGGCAAAGTTGGCGGTCAGACCGGCGCAGATCCGGAACGCATGCCAGCGATTTTGGAACGCTTCGAATTGAAGCATGTAGAGATGGAACCGGGCGATGGACTGTTCTTTCACGCAAATCTTTTGCATCGTTCGGATCAGAATACCAGTGACGACCCACGTTGGTCTCTAATCTGTTGCTACAACACGCGGGCAAATAGCCCGTACGAAGTCAAGCGACACAACGGCTACGCTCCGATTGATGTTGTGGAAGACGCCAAGGTATTCGCTTAGCTCTCTTATTCGACATCCAAAGTGCGCCTACCACGGACGTGCATGGTTCTCGGCTGTCTCATGCTCTCTTGTCGTTGAAGTTGAAGCAGTGCTTGGTAGTGCTTCTCGGCCTCTGCATAGTTGCCGACGCGATGTAACTCGTCCGCGTATCGACGTCGTAGTGCGGGGTCGTTAGGTGCCGCTTTGATCAATTCACTGAGGATCGCCATCGCATCTTCTTGCAGCTTCATTCGGAATAGTGATTCCATCATGCCTTGCTGGAAAGCGAGATCTTTCGGCCACGATGATTTGTTGCCGATGATCATCCGCAATAGATCACGTACTTCAGCGTTAGGTTCGATCTTGTCAGTCGTTGCAGCCTCTACAAACGCGGGCCACAGATCGTAGCGATCCGGTGATCGGGCTAGGATACGCGTGAAGATCCGCAATGCGTTCGCGTAGTCTTTGCTCCAAAGATACGTATTCGCGAGGCCAATTTGCAGCGTTTCGCTTTCCGGACTGCGTTCCAGCAGCCACTTGTACACGTAGATGGCAGTGCGGAAGTCTTTGCCCCAGGCCGAAACCTCTGCAAGACCGCGGTAGGCACGCCATTGATTGGGAACCTCGCGAATGATCTCGCGATAGACTTTGGAGGATGCGTGGAAGTCCTGGACGTTCGCGTAAATTGCTGCCAGCAGGAATTTTCCATTCAGCGTTAGATTCTCTGCCCGTTTGATCCAACGTAGCGCCTGGTTGGGA
>CAYQMZ010000962.1:2479-2867 GCA_964418725.1 uncultured Pirellulaceae bacterium | reverse complement strand
GAATCAACCAGCTCATTGGCTTGCGGTCGGCTGGCCGCAAGTCTTGGTCGCGGTCGAGTTGTCTTGTTTTGCGTTTCTCGATTTCGATGCGTCCCCCTCCAGACGCCCCGGTAAAACTCGCGGGATTTATGTTTTCTGCGCCTTCCCAAGCTGATAGCTCTTCGCAGCGTCCAGCGACAACTGATTGGGGGAGCAGCATGAAGCGTCGGCATTTTCTTTCAGCCACAGCAACCGTCGGAGCGTCTCTCTTGAGATTGCCAAGTGCTCGTGCTGTCGGCGCAAACGAACGCATTCGCGTTGGTGTAATCGGGTGCGGCGAGCGTGGTCGCTATGTCTCAGAGCGTTTTGCCAAAGTCAAGAACGTGGAAATCGCGATGGGAAGCGATGT
>CAYQMZ010000962.1:0-2469 GCA_964418725.1 uncultured Pirellulaceae bacterium | reverse complement strand
GAATCTACTGGGCATCGAATGCGAAACCGTACAAGACTTCCGTCGAGTCCTAGATCGACGAGACATCGATGCTGTGATTGTCGCGACGCCCGATCATTGGCATGCGATCCCAACGGTGCTCGCTTGCCAGGCGGGAAAAGACGTCTACGTCGAGAAACCGCTCGCCCACAACATCGTCGAAGGAAGAGCGATGGTCAACGCAGCTCGAAAGCATGGCCGAGTCGTGCAAACAGGGCTTCAACAGAGGTCTGCCAAGCACTTCGACACAATTCGCAAGCTGATCGCCGACGGCCGCATTGGCAACGTCCGCTTCGTGAGAATCTGGAACTTCAAGAACACGTCCCCAACGAAATCAAAAACCGAAGCTCGCATTACGAAGAGCACCAAGCCTGCCGGTCTAGATTGGGACATGTATCTTGGACCGGCACCCTACGTTGCGTACGACAAAGAACGCTATGAGGATTTCCGTCGATTCTGGGATTACGCTGGTGGAATCGCGACGAACTATGGCACGCATCGCTTCGATAGCTTTCGACATGCAATGTCGCTGGAGGGTCAGTCGCCAAAGACGATTTCGGCCGTTGGTCGACGATTCGAGGTTCACGATGGCAGCGAAGATCCCGACGTCGTGCAGATGACGTTCGAGTACGACAAATTCGTACTTACATACGAAGGCTGCATGACGAACGCGTTTGGACTTGGGTTCCGCACGCCAGGCAGACCCTACTATCGAATGCTTGGTCAAAAGGACCGTCCGCATGGGATGGCATTCTACGGCACCGACGGAGCCATCTTCGCCGACCGGCTAGGCTTCGAACTCTACCCGGAACTCAAACCAGGGCACCGAACGGATCGCATCAAGCGCGAAGAAGTCAGGGAATCCATGTTTCGCACAAAGGCGGCGGATGGACGTTCGGACGAATCAACGCTCCAACATGCGAAGAACTTTGTCGAGTGCATTCGATCACGCAAGAAACCCGCAGCCGACATTGCCGAAGGGCATGCATCGTCCATTCTCCCGCATTTGGGGAATATCGCGTGTCGCACGGGTGCGAAAATCCAGTGGGATGCCGACACCGAACGCATCGTGAACAGTGAGAAAGCCGCCGGTCTTCTTGGGCGTGATGCTCGCAAGCCATGGGACTTGATATGAAACGGCGACAGTTCCTTCAGTGTGCTATTGGAGCGTGCGCGCTGCCAACACTTTCCGCTTTGGCGTCCGACGACAAGAAGCCATCACGGCTTGGGTTGGTAACGTACTGCTGTCGTATTCGGCAACGGCAAGCAAGAGGCGGTGCTGCACTGGCAGATCCCTTCGTCTTCTTGGAGCATTGCCAGAAGCTTGGTGCAGGCGGCATACAAATCGACCTAGGCACACTTGAACCTCAAAAGGCCGCCCGCCTACGCGACCAAGCGGCGGAATGGGAAATGTTCGTCGAGGCCATTATCGGCGTCCCCAAAGACAAAGGCGACTTCGATACGTTCACTGCCAAGATGAAGACGGCAGCGGCGGTCGGTGCACGTGTCGCAAGAACCACAATTATCCCTGGGCGGCGATACGAGTACTTCGACTCGCTCGAGAAGTTCCGGGACTATGAATCTCGAGGGCGTCGCGCGCTGGAACTAGCCGCCCCCATCGCGGAAAGGCTCAAAGTCGCTTTGGCGGTCGAGAATCACAAAGATCACCGCAACGAAGAACGGGTCGCGCTCTTCGAACACATCGACAGCGAATATGTGGGAGCCTGTGTTGATACAGGGAACAGCGTAGCGTTGCTGGAAGATCCCATCGAAACAGCCGAAGCACTGGCTCCTTGGGCACACAGCGTTCACCTAAAGGACCAAGCAGTACAGCCGTATGAAGACGGTTTTCTGTTAGCGGACATTCCGCTCGGGCAAGGTTGCTTGCCACTGAAACGAATCGTCAGCTTGCTGCGAAAGGCGAAACCCGACATCAACTTCAGCCTAGAGCTTATTACGCGCGATCCGTTAAAGGTTCCCACGCATACCAAAGAGTATTGGGCCACGTTTCCCAATCTTCCGGCCAGCGATTTAGCACGAACCTTGCGGATGGTCCGTGACGGCGCGTCGGACAATTTGCAGTACATTTCGCGAATGACTAACGAAGAGCAACTCAAACGAGAAGACATGAATATTCGAGAGAGCCTCGAATACGCTCGCCACCAGTTGGGACTCTGAGAGAAAGAGATTGAATGACGGACTTATCAAACAACGTCGTGTTGGTTACCGGTGGCGGCAGTGGAATCGGTCGTGCCATCGCCGAGAGCTTCGCCGCGGAAGGCTGCAAAGTAGTCATCGTCGGCAGAACCAAGTCGAATCTGGAGCAGGTTGTCTCCGAGTCAGAACATTCGATCGTGGCCAAGACGTGCGATGTTGGACAGCGGGATGACGTCAATTCGCTTTTCCAGTCCGTGGCTAAAGAAATCGGTACGGTTGATATCTTGGTCAACA
>CAYQMZ010000961.1:588-2879 GCA_964418725.1 uncultured Pirellulaceae bacterium | reverse complement strand
GATCGCAGCGATCCTTGTCAGGGACTCTGTTGATTCACTCAGTAACGTCCTTGCTTTGGAAATCTGGACGTGTCGAATCTGTTGTTTGGGCGTTCGATTGATTGCGTCACGCATTCGGCGCTCAAGAGTGCTGCGCGACATCGCGACGTGTTCTGCAACATCGGTGACCGTTACACGGGCGCACGCGTTCGCCCGGATGAAACGCATTGCCTCCATGATTTCGCTGTCCTCCGTCGCATAGACGTCGGTCGATTGGCGAGTCTTGATTCCAAGCGGAGGCACCACCGTCAATGGTGAAAGAATCTCTTCGGAGCCTGTCATCAATTGGCCCAGAGACTTGGCCGCCAGATAGCCAATCGTCTCGATGTCAGAAATGACGCTGGTAAGCGGCGTTGAGCACAATTCGCAAATCGTTGCATCATTGTCGACGCCGATCACGGCCACCTCCTCTGGGATGGCCACGCCCGCATGCGAGCACGCTGCGTCAACGTAGTGGCCTAGGGTGTCGTTCGCCGCCATCAGTCCAAGTGGTTTGGGTTGGGATTGAATCCAGTTAGAGAGTCGTTGCAATTCGTCGTGTACCACGTGCACGCCGAACTCAGGCCACGGGGTGCTGAAGGTTTCGCATTGCGAGTATCCTCGTGCCCGAAGATCGTCGATGAACGCGTTACGTCGCTGATTTGACCAATGGGCGTTGGCGTATCCGCAGTAGGCAAACCGCTTGTATCCACGTTCCAGGAAGTGGTCGACTGCTATTTGGGCAATTGCCTTCTCGTCCGCGTGAATGGTTGGGCAATCGTGGGGTTCGGCCAATCCCGGCAAGTCGACTAGCGGTATTCCTCGGTCTTTGAGAGACGCAACCAGTTGTTTTGGCGTCTCGCGGGAAATTACACCGTGACCCTGCCAGTCGTGCACCCAAGTTGGTAGTTCGGTTGAAAGTTCTCGCTGGGCGAAGAACACTAGCCAGTCGTTCCGGGTGCGTAGGTACCGCGAGACACCCGCTAAGACTGACCGTCCGTAGCCGCTTGAGGTTTCGACAAGCAGCGCGACGCGAAAGCTGGACATGGTGGCCCCGGGGATGGTTCGAAGTCGCGGCAGCCGAGCGAAGGCTATGTGACAAGAAATCTCAGTGATGTCGCGTGCAGATGTGTCGAAGTAACACAACTATAGCAAGAATCGGGGTCTCAGTCCCGACGTCGTTTCTCAGTGGATTGACGCAAAAACTCAATGCTGGTCTGCAGCATACCGCCTAAGCTGACCGCCATGTTCCGCCCGTGTGACCTTCATTCGGCGTGTTGGTCATAGGTCTGATCTTCGTTGTTTAGGAATCGTAATTATGAAATTCAGAATTCTTTGCGTCGGTCGTGTGGCGCTGGGGGCCCTGCTGCTGCTGGCTCCAATGACTGCAAATGCCCAGGTCCGACAATATCAAGCGAACTACGTTACTACTGCTCCGGCAATCGACGGCGTACTCACCGAAGGGGAATGGGACGCTGCAGCAGCTGGCGGCGACCAGTGGACTAACATTCGCACCGCCCGAGTTGAGGATGACGAAAACAACCGCTTCCGAGTTCTTTGGGATCAACAAGGACTGTACGTTCTGGGTGAATCGGACTATGACTTCTGGGCCGATGATGTGATGGGACAGAACCCGGCCCCGAGCGATTTTGCCGGTGACTTCTTTAACGTGTTTTTGGATCCCAACACACTTGGAGAAGACAACATCGGTCAAGTCGATGACGAGGTGGACAACTACCAGATTGGCTTCAATATCTATGCAGATGCACGTAGTTGTGGCGCGGATCGAATAGCCGGGACAGCCGATGATTGCACGCAAGAGCCATCATCAGACGAACCTTTGCCAGTCGACGGAGTCAACGTAACCGGTTTGACATTCGGGACGCTGACGGCTGCTCACGTTGATGGGCTGTTCAACAACGCAAGCGAGTGGGAACACCTTCGCGCGACGCACATCAGCTATACCGCCGGTGAAGAAGGGGCTGTGATGGAGATGTTCCTTCCTTGGGAGGAATTTGACGCCCTAGAGGTTATCACCACCGTGAACGAAGACACCGGCGTTGAAACGGAAGTTGAAACCGGCCTGTATCATCCATTCGCGCCAAGCAACGACGACGTCTGGCTATTCAATGTTACGCGGCAGTCGTCCGAGCCTAGCAACTTGCTTCCACAGTGGCACTGGACTAGTTCCCTATTCTTCGCATCGCATGGAAATGAGGGTGCTGAAGGACACGGCGAACTAATTTTTGCGGGAGCACCGGATGCTCCTGAAT
>CAYQMZ010000961.1:0-578 GCA_964418725.1 uncultured Pirellulaceae bacterium | reverse complement strand
GAATGGCACAGTCGACTTTCCTGATTTTCTGGTTCTTTCAGAGGCATTCGGCACCACAGTTGATCCGGCCGGTACGGATCCGGACATTGACGGAAGTGGAACCGTCGACTTCGCGGACTTTCTCGTGCTGTCGGAATCATTCGGTCAATCATCCGTGGCGACCGCCGCTGTTCCCGAGCCAAATTCGCTTGGTCTGCTGATGCTTGGGGCTCTAACCCTTGGACTTGTTCGCCGAAGGCGTTAACGGGCAGTTCAGGCTCTTCGAGAGAAGTTCGATGCGGGGTGCACTCAGGGCGGTGCATCCCGTTTGATTGACGGGAAACCATAAGAGCATTCAGACGCTCATGAAACCGATAAGGCGACTTGTAGCGACGTGGCTGTTGGTTTCGGCGTTGTCATCGAATCAGCTGCATGCACAGATCCCGTTGCTCACAACCGGTCCTGGCAGAACTGTTTCCGTCCGCGGGACTCGTGGCTATTCATTCGAGGTCCCCCACGAATTGACTGTCACGGGACTTGCAAAATTCGACGCCAACGAAAACGGTATGAATGGCGAGCCGGAAGACAGTCTTCAGCCG
>CAYQMZ010000960.1:0-2882 GCA_964418725.1 uncultured Pirellulaceae bacterium | reverse complement strand
GAAGCGTGCAGGACCCAGGTCTCAAGTTCACGATTTCTTGACGGCTTGCTGCTGTTTTTGGCGATCCACGATAGTGGGGAGTTGTGCACGAAAGCGGCGTCGAAATCCAGTTCCAGGTGGTTGTCAAAGGCAATCATCAAAGCCCAGCATCCGTTCATCTTGACCGCCCCTGCCTGTGTCGCAATTGACGGAACCTGTTCGAGCAAAGCTTGTGTCTGGGAAGCGGGAGCTGAAACAACAATCGCGTCAAAGTCACCCAGGAATGTGCCGTCTGTCGACTTTAGGTGCCATTGTTGTTCGCGCCGTTCGAGCGGTGCCACCTTCGTTTCCAGGCGGACGTCGAGTACTTATGCTAGGTGTTTCCCGAGGGCGTTCATCCCGGGGGCAGCCACGTACCGATCAGTGCCGGCCTTGCGTTCTTTGACTGCTCCGCGTTCGACCACTACGATCCGGCCGTTCCATCGAGCAACTAACCCGTCATGTACCCAAGATTCGACATAGCGTTGAAATCGCTGGTCGCGAACAGTGAAGTACTGTGCGCCGTGATCGAAACGCAGATTGTCGCCGGTCCGACGCGTCGACATTCTGCCTCCAACGCCACGGCTCTTTTCAAAAACGGTGACGGAGTAGCCATGATCGGCGAGCGTCCGCGCACACGTCAGGCCGGATAGTCCGGCCCCGATGACCGCTACGCGTGGCATCGTGTCACTAAGCGGTCTGGTCGTTTTTCGCTGGTATTTCTCAACGTCAAGCCGCTGGGCATGGGAGCCGGTCGGTCGCTCGCGAACGGTCCCAAGTATCGACGTGCCCGGAGGAAACGGACGGTCGAACTGGCCGAGGCACCAGAGGATGCCGCCGTAGGAAGCGGGGTCTCGACCGTCCAATGCGTATCGATGATTTAGGTCGATGATTGCCGTCAGTGCTGACTTGGCATTGGGCGTCCAGTTGAGAAGGGCTTTGCCCCAAGTCATGCGGACGTTGTTGTGTAGTTCACCGTGCCTCAAGAGGGACATCTGCGCGGCGTTCCAAAGCTCATCGCCGGTCTTCGCTCGAGCAAGCGTTTCCCATGAATGAAGTGCGGGGCGTTCATCAGATTCACGTTCGGCCAGGGTTTCTATTGCCCATTCAGGCAGCGCCGAAATTCGACCGTGATCTGCTCGAAAGAAACAAAACGCGTAAGCAAGCTCACGCCAGATCAACAATTCATCGAGGTATTTCTCTGCGCCCGCGTTGTCGATCTGCGCGGCTTCTCGAGCGATACGCTGTGGCGACACCATGCCGTAATGAAGGTAAGCAGACATTCGGCTAACGCCGTCTACTAAAGCGTTGTTGCGAAGCCGTTCGTACTTCGCCAATCCTCGTTCCTTGAATGCGTTCCAGCGGTCGTAGCCTGCCGTCGATCCACCGACGGTGTCAGCGACTGGACCAATGGTGTGGTCGATTTCGCATTCGCTCACTAGGTCAGCGATTCGGTGGTGTCCTAGGTCATCGGGCTCGAACGGCAGTTCGAAGGCGGTCGGCTCATGTTTCACTTCTACCAGATGTGGCCCAAGCGTAAGGAGCTGAGCGAAGTGTTTTTTCGTCGCCTTTCGGAATGCAAACGCCCGCTCGTAGGATTTGCCAACGCACTGCATGGGCACGACGCAAGCAGTGTCCACAGCGATCAGTGGTGTAATGGTTTGCCTAGCGAGCAGGCTGGCCCAACGGCTTAGCGGCTCGACGGGGATGTCTTCCGTGACAACCAATGCAGCTCGATCTGCGAGTGTGCGAAGGTGTGGGCCGCGATGACCAGGCCTCTCCAAGTGGAATGCATAGCCGACGCGTTTTGCAGCGGCTTGCTGCAGCACGTCGCGGGCACCTTCGAGAATGAAGGTGTGGTGACGATCGGACGCGTATGGGTATCGCTCGGAAAGGGCGTGGTAAACGAAGACCTCCTTACCCAGACGATTGGCGTACTCGATCGCGACATCGAGTGCCGGGTTTTCGTCCAGGCGAACGGCTGTGCGCATCCAGTAGAGGACAAACTGCCCGTCACCGACGGTCGTCTGGGAGTTCAGTTGCCGAACGCGTTCCTGCAGTCGAGAAGGAAGGTCGTCCAGAAGCTCTGATGCGTCCGCCACAATGATTCATTGTCCTATTCGTCAGCTTGAATGGTACGGTGCCTGTCCGCTGATAACCGACGGACCACGCAAGTAGTTAACGCGTGAAGGAGTGCCATCCGCGAGCGGGGCGAATTTGCGTTTGAAAGCACGGGATGGGAAAGCCCTGCAGTCAGTGATAGTTGCTTTGTTGGGTTGGCTGTTGATAAACTCCGACGCAACCTCGCAAGACAGTGTTGCTCCAAGACTATGCGGGAACACCCCCAAAAGATGCCGTCGCTATGAAGCACATTCGAATTAATGCCGTTAGTACGGCTGTCGCACTTGTTCTTGTCGCAGTTCACCTGACGTTCGCGTCAAGCGGCGATTCTGAGGTGCAACGTCCGCACATCATCTTGTTTCTGGCCGATGATCTGGGCTGGGGGGACGTGGGGTATCAGGGCAGCCAGATAAAGACGCCCAACATCGACGCATTGGCGGTAGCTGGCACGCGGCTGAAGCGGTTCTATGTGATGCCCGTTTGTTCGCCAACGCGCGGGGCCCTGTTGACGGGGCGACACCCAACGCGACTAGGGCTGCAATGTGGCGTCGTGCGTCCGTGGGCCACTCATGGTTTGCCTACCGACGAGCGCACGTTGCCTCAAGCACTGAAGGAAGTTGGTTACAAAACCGCAGTGGTTGGCAAGTGGCACCTCGGACACAGTAGCGTCGGCTATCTTCCGACCAAGCGTGGGTTCGATCATCAATACGGACATTACAACGGTGCGCTGGATTACTTCACAC
>CAYQMZ010000959.1:913-2885 GCA_964418725.1 uncultured Pirellulaceae bacterium | reverse complement strand
TGCTGAGGAGACCGGAAACTCCGGGTTCTCCTACCAGTTTACGTCGCCGTTGGGAAATGCCGTGCTGTCGCTAAGTGAGTCCGACATGGCGTCGACGAACACCATCACAATTGCAATTGTGAGTCCACCGCCACCAGAACCAGACATATCATTCGACGTGCCCGAAGACGCGATCTCGGTACCATTGGCCGTTCAGAGCTCGCCGACCACAGCACCTATCGTGAGCTTTACACAACCAAGTGAAGGCACGCTGGTCTTGGTCGATGGCGTGCTTGAGTACACTCCGCCTACTGACTTCGTGGGTGCCGATAGCTTCAATTACACGTACACGTTGCCGGATACCACTGAGAGTGATTCGCAGTTAGTGGCGATCGAAGTTCACGCGTCACACGAGCAACCGCAGACGGCAATCAACGCGGCAATCGCGCCGGAGCTATCACCATCCGGGCTCACCCTAGAAGTGGAAAAGCTGGTGAAGTTGCCACTCGACGCGAACGGCAAGCATCCTCGTATGAACTCACTGGCCTACGTCGGTGATCGCGTGTTTGTGGTTGCCGATGGCGTAGGTGGAGGCGGTGGAAAGATTCATGAGTTGTTGCTTGACGGTCCAACGCCAAGTTCTTCCGTTTTCCTGGACGTCGATGCGGCCGTACTCAACGCCACCGGACGGAGTCTGAACTATCAAAACATCCATGGCGGTCTTAGGTCACTGGCTTTCCATCCTGAGTTTTCCAATAACGGAAAATTCTACACCTCGATGATGGAAGACCGTCCGGCTGATGCAACTCTGCACACCTACCTAAGCGACGTGCCGACTCCTATTGCCGCGGACGGAGTTGTTGCTGAGTGGACGTACGATCATCAATTGCAGACGGTCGACCTAAGCAGCTATCGCGAAGTCTTCCGTATCGGCATTGCCCAGTACGATCACCCAATTAAGGGGATCGGTTTCGACCGATACGCGTCGCCGGGAGATGAAAACTATGGCTTGCTGTTCGTTGGGCATGGTGATGGAAGCCTTGCGTCCGTTGTGACCGGGACGGGGCAGAATAACGACGCGCTCGGTAAGGTCCTGCGAGTAAACCCACTTCAGGATGGTGCGAATTCATATTCCACACCGGCGACCAACCCTTTCGTCGGCAACGTAGCGATGCTGGACGAGGTTTACGCTCTAGGGTTCCGTAATCCCCATAACCTTTCGTTTGTCGAGAACCTATCGGGCGCGAGCTACTTGGTTGTCACCGACATCGGTCGCGACAACTTTGACGAAATCAACGTCGTGCAAAAAGGAGCGAACTACGGATGGGGTGACCGCGAAGGTCCGTTGGAGCTGCTTAATCCCGTTGGGATTAACACTGGCGTTGGGCCGCTACCCGCGAACGAGGCAACACTTGGTTACACGTACCCCGCAGCGTTCTATGGGCACGACGGTGATATCGGAGAGACTGCGGTTGGGCAAGCCCTTGCCGGTGGTCATGTAATCACGAATCCCGATTCACCTCTTGCGGGGCAATTCATCTTCACCGAATTTGCCACGGACGGACGAGCTTACCACTTAGATTTCGCCCAGATGCTACAGCAGCAAACGCTGCTAAACGCTGCAGATCCTGATGCAGACGAGCCATCCGAGCTCACATGGGCCACACCGAGCGAACTAACCGTCTTGTTCGATGACGACGGTGACGATGCCACGACGTCCCTCATTCGATCATCGCTGAAAGACGTGTTGGATGACGAAGTTGACTTCGACGAAGTCATTTCGGGAGGCTGCGGATGTACTAGGGCCGACTTGCGGCTTGGAGAGGGGCCACTTGGCGAACTGCTGGTGATCAACAAGAGGAACGGTTGGGTGTACAGCGTTAAGGAAACCGCAAGCCTTCCGGCTCAAGTGTTGGGCGTGTCTTTAGGTGACGTATTCGTCGTCGAAGGAGGGAAGACCACTGGAACTGTTAGTCGTTCTGGCGGGGTTGAT
>CAYQMZ010000959.1:0-903 GCA_964418725.1 uncultured Pirellulaceae bacterium | reverse complement strand
GTACACAACCCTGTTCGACTTAGTCTCCCACCCTGTTGGCTCAGTGATTGTCCAAGACGTATCCGGGCAGATCGCGCAGCCTGCTGATGACAGCGATTTTTTCCTGGTCGCCGAACCATGCAATAGGTCACTCACCGTTGGTTTTTCTTCGGCGTATTTGTTGGAGACGGGTTTTACGCCGGGAACTGTTAGTCGTTCTGGCGGGGTTGATTTATCTCGCGATTTGGAGGTGACACTTACGGTAGACGATTCCAGTGAGGCTGTGGTTCCTGGTACAGTCACGATCCCGGCTGGGGAGTTTTCGGCGACGTTTTCGATTGAGGGTGTGAACGATTTTCATCCTGATGGGACACAGACGGTGACGGTGTCGGCCAGTGCTGACGGTTACTTTGCTGGGCAGCGAGTCGGAATGGCAGATGCGTTAGCCTTTTATCCGTTTGATGATGGCTTGCCTGCAGATCAAATCAACTCGCAGGACGCTACACTGAGTGGAAACGCCACGATTACGGAGGACCGTGAACTAGGGCAGGTCCTTACCATTGGAGACAGCACCGCGAGATTCGAGGTACCTCACAGTTCAAATTTGGCGATTGGGAGTGGTGATTTCAGTGTTTCCTACTGGATCAAACTGGGGAGCGGGCCGACCAACTCCTGGAGAGTTTTGACGCAGAAAGGAGGATCGAATCTCGATCGCGCCTTGGCCATGTATGCATATCCAAACTCCAACCACATCCTCTTTCAAACGGAAACCCTCAATGGGATTGAGGGACGACAGAGCGTTGCACAGCTTGAAGTGGACACTTGGACGCATGTTGCCGTAGTGAAGTCTGCTAACACTCTAGAGCTCTATCTCGACGGAACGTTAGACTCTTCGGCCACCCTGTCGGCGCAGACGATATCTAA
>CAYQMZ010000958.1:0-2890 GCA_964418725.1 uncultured Pirellulaceae bacterium | reverse complement strand
CAATCCGAGGACGAAATGCCTTCATTTTTGCGTTTGCTTTGTCTGATTGCCGCACTCTCGTTTGGAGGCTCACTGTTGTGTGGGCAAGAAGGTGCCAGCGAGCCAGTCGCCAGTGATCAGGAGGCCGCCAGTGACGAGGCCGCCAGTGGGCAAGACTCAGAGGAGGAAGCGGGCGAAGGTAAGTCGGCGGACGTTCTTGCGGTCGAGGCAATCAGTCACCCAGAGAATCTCGAACTGTCGCTGTGGGCAGACTCAGAGCAAGTCGCCAATCCGGTTGCCTTCACCTTCGCCAACAATGGTCGCATGTATATGTGCGAGACGTTTCGGCAAAACAAGGGTGTGACCGACAATCGCAGTCACATGGAGTGGCTGGATGACGATTTGGCGGCGCAGACGCTTGAAGACCGCCTCGCGTATTTCAAAAAGCACCTGGGCGAAGACATTGCAACGTACGGCGAGGAAGAAGACCGCATCACGATTCTTGAAGACAAGGACGGCGATGGAAAGGCGGATGACGAATGGGTCTTCGCTGATGGTTTTAGCGATGTGCTCACTGGAACTGGTGCCGGGGTCCTGGTGCATGACGGCGAAGTCTACTACACGTGCATTCCCGACCTGTGGAAGATCACGGACAAAGACAATGACGGCAATGCTGAAACGCAGACTTCGTTGCACTATGGCTATGGAGTCCGGGTTGCGTTTCGCGGGCACGATTCCCATGGGTTGGTGATCGGGCCGGACGGCAGACTCTACTTCAGCATTGGTGATCGAGGTTACAACATTCAGACCCGCGATGGCCGTCACCTGAAGGATGCCGAATCGGGAGCTGTATTCCGTTGTGAGCTGGATGGATCCAACCTAGAGGTCTTTGCGACGGGACTTCGAAATCCGCAAGAACTTTGCTTTGATGATGCGGGTAATCTTTTTACCGGTGACAACAATTCGGACAGTGGCGATCGAGCTCGTTGGGTTCACGTCGTCGAAGGTGGAGAGACCGGATGGCGGATGGCATTTCAGTATTTGCCGGATCGCGGACCGTGGAATCGAGAGAAGCTATGGCACCCACGTCACGAAGGTCAGGCTGCCTATATCATCCCGCCGATTCGCAATTTTGCTGATGGGCCGTCGGGCCTGACGTACTACCCAGGTACGGGATTGGGCGACGAATACCGCGGCACATTCTTCCTGTGCGACTTCCGTGGCGACGCAGCGATCAGTGGAATTCGCAGCTTCAAAATGCTCCCCAGTGGAGCATCCTTTGAAATGTCTGAACCACGTCGCTTCATGTGGAATGTATTGGCGACGGATGTAGATTTTGGGCCTGATGGCAGCTTGTACACATCGGATTGGATTCAGGGCTGGGAAGGAGTCAACCGCGGTCGAATTGTCCGCGTCAGCAGCCCGCGTCACCCCGACTCCCCCGAGGTCAACTTCGTTGCAAGGTTCCTTTCGAAAGACATCTCGGAAACCAAGGCCTTCCAATTGACGAAACAGCTTCGTCACAAAGATCGCCGGGTCCGGATGAAGGCGCAGTTGGAGCTTGCGAAGCGAGGATCTGTCCAAGCATTGGTTAACAAACTGAAGAAGCCCAACGCAGACAAGTTTACATCCTTCCATGCGATCCACGCGTTGGGGCAGATTGCGCGAAGAACTGATAAACCGCAGCGTCGCAATCGCATCGTCACGCTGTTGCCGCAGTACTTGTCGAATCCTCATCCCACCGTGCGTGCGGCGGTCGTGAACGTGATGGGAGATCTAGAGGAACCTGATTTGCTGCCGGGGATGCTCTCGGCGCTTGAGGACAGTGACGCTTTTGTTCGGACTCAAGCCGGAATCGCACTCGGCAAATTGAAGTACTCGGACGCAGTCGAGTCTTTATTGGAAATGATCATCAGCAACGATGATCAGGACGTCGTCGTTCGGCACGCTGGTGTCATGGGCTTGAAGGGATGCTCAAGTGAATCGCAGCTTGCCAGTTTTTCGACGCACGACGAACGTGCCGTTCGCTTGGCTGCCGTGCTGACGCTTCGACGCCTGAAGTCGCCGAAGTTGGCTGCGTTCCTAGATGACAAAGATCCGTTCGTTTCGCTGGAGGCGGCTCGCGCGATTCACGATGTGCCGGTGTTGGAAGCCATGCCTCGTTTGGCTGAAATGATCAAGCAGCCAGTGAGCGAAGGTACAGATGAGGCATTACTGCGGCGTGTATTGAACGCTAACTATCGAATCGGCACAGCGGAGTGTGCTGAACTTGTGGCAGCGACGTTGGCGACCAACATGTCGGATGCGATGAAGTTAGAGGCGATCGACATGCTAGGCAGTTGGTCAACGCCATCCAACCGCGATCGAGTTTTAGGTATGTGGCGGCCGCTGGAAGATCGTGATGGGGACGCAGCGAAAACTGCGTTGCGTGATCAGTTTGCCAAGGGCGTGCTGGCTTCAACGTCTCCCGATGTCACGGTCGCGGCGATCGAGGTGGCTTCGAATATGGGCCTCACCGAAGTCGCACCGACGATTCGTGAACTGATAAAAAACGACGAAGCGGACCCGGAACAGCGAGCGGATCTTCTGACTTCATTAGGGCAGCTAAAGGATACCGAATTCGAACGTCTGGTAACGGCGTCCTTGGAAGATCATTCTCCGCTAGTCCGCAGTCGTGCTCGAGACCTACTGTACGATCTGGACAACGCACGTGGATTGAAGGAGTTGGAATCAGCGGTGGATGCTGTGACTGCGATTGAACGTCAAACGGCTTTTGCCAAACTGGCTGATGCGAATACGGAAGCTTCCAAGGCCATCATCAACAAGCAAGTCAATCGACTGCCTCAAATTGCTTCGGACACGCAACTGGATGTCGTCGAAGCGGCCGAAGCAGTCGGGCTCGAAACAAGCT
>CAYQMZ010000957.1:0-2894 GCA_964418725.1 uncultured Pirellulaceae bacterium | reverse complement strand
ACCTCGGACAGGACGTCGACGGCCATTAAACGCCGAACTTCTAAATCCTCAATCCGCAATCGAGTCGAGCGAGAGTGTTCATATCGTTTAGACGGTCGCAGTGAATTGCGAAGTGATGACAACAAGCTCAATTCAGATCTCCCAATTTGATTTCTGTCATTTTAGGAGCGGAGGCGGGCGTTGTCCCGAAATTCGCCTGAAAGTGTCAGACGCATTGCAGTTCGGCAAGGATTCAGGACGATTCGGCTACGACATGGTCCGCTAGGGTGATACGTCGGGTTGACAACCCTTGGGTTCAGGAATAAGGTTGTCCGTTTACAGTTAGCGTCAAGGCGACAGCAGTGGGCTCGTTCCCTTTCTGTGGTCAGAGGCTTGCTGCCGGCGAGGAAGGATTACCTCGCTGGGTATTCACCTTTGCGGTATCTGGTGAAACATCGCATCTACCTCCGCTTGTTTTAGATGCTCTGATCGGGTCGGTTTGCCGATCCTACCGCCTGGTGCTCTACCTTGGCGGCATTCTCGTTTTTTTCGCTGACTCGTGGATGGTAGTTGACAGCGCGATGTGCGTGTTCCGTAGTCAGCGGAACGTGCGTTTGGAGTTTTGACATGAATGCGAGCGAGGTTCTCAGGATCGTGGACGCGATCCACCGCGACAAGAACATCGAGCAAGAGATCGTCTTTCAGGCGATCGAAAGTGCGCTTGTGTCTGCCTCCCGCAAGTACCACGGCGAAGAGTCGGAAATCGTAATCCATATCGACAGGCAGAGCGGCGAAATCAGCGGAACGGTCGACGGACAGACGTTGGACCACGAAGAAGCGGTCGGACGAATTGGTGCCCAAACTGCGAAGCAGGTCATCATTCAAAAGATCCGCGAAGCTGAACGTGACTCGCTGCATGACGAGTACGACGAACTGATGGGCCAGATGGTTTCTGGTGTCATCCAGAAAAACGAAGGCGGAGCCACAATCGTATCCCTGGGTAATGTTGACGCTATCCTGCCTCGGAGCGAGCAGATTCCTGGTGAATCTCATGATGTCAACGAGCGTGTTCGAGCGACCGTGTTTGATGTCCGCAAACAAGGTAGTCGGGTCAAAGTCATTCTCAGCCGTGCTCGGCCGCAACTAGTCCAATGCCTATTCGAGCAGGAAATCCCCGAGATTACCGAAGGCGTTATCACGATCGAAGCTTTGGCTCGCGAGCCAGGCTACCGCAGTAAGGTTGCGGTAATCAGTAACGACCAACGAGTCGACTGTGTCGGAGCGTGCGTCGGTGTCCGTGGGAATCGCATTAAGAACATCGTCGATGAATTGGCGGGCGAGCGAATTGACATCGTCCGATACAACGATGATATGCAAGTCCTCATCCCCAACGCCCTTCAGCCAGCTGAAGTGGACGAGGTCATCCTCTGCAAAATGATGGGACGCGCGATTGTCCTGGTGCGTGAAGACCAGCTTTCGCTTGCGATTGGCCGCCGCGGTCAAAATGTCCGCCTTGCCAGTAAGCTGTGCAAATGGGACATCGAAATCATGACTCAAGAAGAACTGCAGGAGCAAATCGAGCGGGCTGTCATGGGCTTCAGCACGATTGAAGGCCTCAGTGACGGCGTCGCTGAACAGCTGGTTGGTGAAGGATTCTTGTCATACGACGACCTCTCCGTGATCGAGCCAGAAGACTTGATGGCGATGAGCGAGAATGCGGAGGACAGCGAAACCCTCTCGGAGGACCAGGTTGACAACATTGTCACCATCGCCGAGGAGCGGGCTGAAGAGGCCGAGAAAGCTGCCCAAGAAGAACGCCGAAAGCAGCGAGAACTTGACCGAATTGAGAAAGAACGCGTGGCAGCACTTGAGGCAGCGGGCATAGACCCGAACGCGGCTAAGCAGGAAACACCTGCGGAGGCACCGGAATCTAGCGAAGCCACCCCAACTGAGCCCAGCGAACCGGAGGCTACGACCGCCGAACCCACGGAAGTGGCCGCTGACTCAGAAAACGAAACGCCAGAAGAACCAAAGAACAATGATGCCGGTTAGTTTGCTGAATCTCAGGAAGGTGGCAGACGACAGCGGCTTGATTTTGTATATTTTTGAACCGAACCAGAATGTTGAGCTAATCTCTATAATCGGACCAGAGGTCACACTGGGCAGTCAGCATAGTCGCCGACCAGCCCAACAGCGGAACCGTGGTTGGTTTCGAACGACCCTCAAGGGAGAGCCGAATATGTAGCTTTTGAATTAGGCCGCGAAGACGGCAGTGGAGGAGTGGCGAAGTGCCCGTTCGTATTTACAAGCTTGCACAAGATCTGGGTCTTGATAGCAAAGAGCTTGTCGACATCTGCACAAAGGCAGGTGTGACTGGCAAGGGCTCGGCGCTTGCCAGTCTAACAGACGATGAAGAGGCCAAGATCAAGGCCTACATGGACAAAGGGTCCGGTGGGTCTGCAGGTGGATCAAAGACCTCGTCTGGCGCGCCCGCGCCACCTCCAATGGAGCGACCAACGCAACCAGCCCGTTCTGCTGGAGGCAAGATTCGCGTCATCCAAGGTAAGTCAAAAGCTCCAGAGCCAACACCGCCGCCCGCTGAGGAGCCGGTAGCCGCCGAGCCAGAAGTCGTAGCGTCTACGCCTGAGCCGACGCCTCCACCTGCCGTGAGCGAACCGCCGGCAGTAGAGGAGCCGACTCCACCACCGCCGGCCAAAGCGGCAGACAAACCCAAGGCGCCGCCTATCGACATTGTTCGCGGTAAGGGTAACAAGAATGCGCCTAAGCCACCCAGCACCCCGGCGCCTCGCAAGTCCTCACCGCCACCAAGCAAGAAGCCGAACATTGCTGCCGCAGCTCCCCCGGCACGCACGCCTGATCCACCGAAGCAACGAGAATCGCAACCTCCGCAGCAC
>CAYQMZ010000956.1:0-2899 GCA_964418725.1 uncultured Pirellulaceae bacterium | reverse complement strand
CATGTCAACAAGCATGGGAGCACGGAGTCAGTACGGACAAACACGCTTTCGAATTGCTTGCCGTGAATTGCTTCGCTCTATCAGAGAACTGACACCCAACCAGCGCTTTTGTGTCTTTATGTTTGGCTATCGCACGCGCGTTATGTTCGACGTATCGCCGCGCATGCTGCCAGCGACGACGGCGAACAAGCAGCGCATTGCGACTTGGATTAACGGGCTGAAACTGGCCGCAGGAACAGATCCCCGCTACGGAGCGATGATGGCATTGCGACTGAAACCGGACGCGATTTTTCTGCTGTCTGACGGCGAATTCAATGGTCGCGACGTGAACACGCACGACATTCCCGGCAATCCACCATTCGAGCAACTCATGGCCAGACAGCGCCAAGACAAGGTGCCAATCCACACAATCGCATTCGAAGATCTGCTGAACCGAAAACGCCTCCGACGAATTGCCATCGCAACAGATGGGTCGCATCGGTTCGTCGGACAGACAAGCGAACAAGATCTGCTGCTGGACGATCTACGCAGCAAACACCCAGCCGACGTCGCATTCGGACTACGTAGTATCCTCGACGGCACGCAGTCCATGCGCGACACCAAACATATGCAGGCCACGACTAAGCTAATTGCGAATCAAATGGCTTCGAAGAACTCTAAGGTTCGCAAATTGGCTTACGAAACCATGCTGCACTTGTCCGACGGCGAAGATTTGGGCCCGGGCGAAAATGCTTCGCACCGTGATTATGCCCTAGCCAGAAAGAAGTGGCTGGCGTTTTGGAGTGGCTACTTCAAACAAAGGCGAGCCGAAGCAAACCAACCTTCCGAAGCTTGAGCTCGGCCGCCACTTAAACAAAAAACTGGCCACCGACATTCGTCGGCGGCCAGTTTTAGGATGCTCTTTCTACGAGTCTGCCATCTATTCGGCGAAGACAGCGTCGACGGCTTCGCCATTCGGATTGGCGACTTGTTGCAGATTGTAATCTGAAATCGCGCCAGTCAGCTGCACGAAGTAGCCGATCGTCGCATTGCCTCGAACCATCACATTGCGATTGCTAGTGGGTACGGTTCCAACCAACACGCTGCCGTCTTGGCGTACGGCCGTGATCGAAACGGACGAACCAGCGATCTGTGCCTCAACCGATTGAATTCCGTCCCAGGTACTGTCTGTGCAGTGCCACGATGTACTGCCGTCAGGATTCAAGCCAATGCCAGCACCGCCGCGAGCTTGTGTCGAAATGAACAGCGGGTTGCCAATGAATTGCGGCTGCAATCCTCGTTCTCCGAAGATCAGCGTGACGTTCGCTCCACCGTTCAGGTCCAACTCGACCGTGTCCGACACGACCTCTCCGTCCAGCGTATCGATACCATCGATCACAATCGCAGGCTGCTCTTGGCTGACAACGTAACTTCCCGCTGGCAATTGACCAAAGGCGTAGGCGCCGCTGGTGCTAGTTGTCGCGGTGCGAGAAATCGAATCGCCGAATACGGTCGTTCCCGTCAGCGAAATCTCGATGCCGCCAAAGCCATGCTCTTCCGCTCGACGAACTCCGTTGTTGTCGGTGTCGAAGTAGACAACGCCAGAAACGCTGTTCGGATCCGGGTCATCAACGTTAATCGTAACCGTGGCTACAGCCGAAGTTGCGTCTCCACCGACAGCTCGGTAAGTGAACGTGTCAGCTCCGACGAACCCAGCGTCCGCTACGTAGGTGAAGGAGCCGTCGTCATTCAGCGTCACATCGCCGTTGTCCGGCAAGTCAACCAAGGTCGCCGACAGTGTCGCGCCACCAGCGGCTGGTAGGTCGTTGCTTAGTACACCTGTTGCAGCAGGTATCGTCAGCGAACCGTCGCTGGTTTCATAAGAGTCCGCATTTGCAACGGGTTCGGAAAGTCCCTCAATGGTGACTGTGGTCGAACCGTAGCTGATGCGGTCGGTTGGAATCGCGTCTTCCCTGGTGACGAACAACAACACATCGCCAAACGGACTGACGTCGGCTGGGTCGGTGCTGAACGTTAGCTCGCCATCGCCGGTCGCACGCATCGGAACGGTGAACAGCAGTTGCTCGTCGCTTCCAATTGGCTCGATGCCGTCGAAGCCGCCTGCCTCATCCAACAGTCCTGGTGTTGATGACGCTCCACTTCTTCCGTTCACATAAATCTGACCGTGGTCAATTGGGCCAGTGACAACGGCTCCCGTGGCTCGCCATGTGACGTCGGTATAGGCAGCAAAGACGCCTTGGTCCGAGCTGAGATCGTCGACGAATACGCGAAGTTCAAAGGCGTCGCCAGTTCCAAGTTCGGTCAATTCCGTTCCGCTAGAATCCGTGACTGCCACGCGGAAAGCGACTAAGTCACTTCCCTGACCTTCAGGCTGGACGTTTAACGTCGTCGTAGCGAACGCGGTCAAGAAGCCGTCTTGCACACCGTACGTAAACGCGTCGGTTCCAGTGAACCCATCGTTTGGCGTGTAGGTGAATGAACCGTCAAGTGCCAAATCGACGACGCCGTTCTCAGGCTCAACCAGCAGGATCGACGTGAGCTCTGGGCTATCCACGTCGAAGTCGTTGATCAGCACGCCCTCAGCGGCGGAAACAACAAGTGGCGTTTCAAATTCGACATCGTAGGACTCCGGTGCCGTAACTGGTGCGTCCATACCTGGTTCTACGGTGATCACTACCGTGGCCGGATCCGCACGAACTCCGTCACTTGCTTCGTAGGTGAACGAATCCGTTCCAAAGAAGTCTTGGCTTGGCGTGTAGACAAACGATCCATCTGCGTCTAACTCGACAACTCCGTTCGCTGGTTGAGTCAACAGATTTGCCGTAAGTGGACTTCCATCAAAGTCGATGTCGTTCGCGAGGACGCCTGGAGCAGCAACTTCAAGAACGTTGTCTTCCGG
>CAYQMZ010000955.1:0-2901 GCA_964418725.1 uncultured Pirellulaceae bacterium | reverse complement strand
CCCCCATCGAGCAAAGCAAGAAGCCGCAGCCAGCAAGCAGCCCCAGCGAACTACCGCATGCGTAAGTCGGCGGCCCAAAAACCATATGGCCAACACGAAGCCGCCCGCGTAGACCATGTCGTCAAGCCATGGAGACGCGGACGTCATCAGGTGAGGCACTACCGAAACCAGCAAAGCCAGCGGAACGGGAACTAAGAGCAACAATAAGGTAAGGCTCAGTTCTTGCTGAAAGGAAAGTGGTCGCGTGCGATAGTTCAGCTCGGTTTTGTCGGTCGGCGGCAGCGCGGCCACGTCCAACAGATCGTCGTTTTGGTCAGGGAAGAGGTCTAGCACTTTCATTTCCTGAGGAGCAGCATTTCTGCGAGTTCGGGTACGACCGTAGACACCACGGCCACCGGTTCAAAAGAGTCTTTGGCAACTTGGACGAGGATCTTGTCCCTTTGCCGCTCGGTCGCAGTGAGCACGTTCAAGCGGAAGCGACCGATTTCCATCAAGGCAGCAAAGTCCGGCACGCTCAGGCGTTGTGCAATTGCACGACGTGCTCGCGAGCGAATCCGACGCGGTGCCCCACCCCGATCTACAAGCAGCATCTCGAGCTGGAGGTCTTCTTCACTGCCCGCGATTACGTAGTTCGACGAACGCTGGGATGACGTCCACAGATTGGGATAAAGGCTCGCGAACTCACGACACGTCAATCGCTCCTCGTCATGCCGCAGACAGTAAAACGCGGTCGCCAGCACGGTCGGCAGGGCTTGTTCCGAAAGTGTTCGCGGACTCCTCGCCGGAGCTTGGATGGCACGGCAGCCTCGCGAGGTCACCCGGTAGTAGGAATAGCCTTTGTCCCAGCTCTCTTTGGACAGCCAGCCCTGCTGCCGTAACCGATGGAGTACGCGACTCACGTTCTTGCGGCTCGTCGCCCCCGCAAAAACCCCTTTTGCCACCAAGTCCACCGTGCAAATCCGATAACGTTCCGCGAACTCCAAGATTTCGCAGTCTCGCACGCTCAGGCGGTTCTTCCTTTTCCGTTTTCTCGGCCGTTTTTCCACAGTTTGTCTCCTACCAAAGTTCGTAGCTCAGCCCTGCCCAAGACAATCCGTCGTGCAAGTTGGCAAGACGCTCTGCAGGGTAGTCGCCGCCATATTCCAGCGCGCGCACGATCTGTCCGTCGTCATCGCAGAGAACAGCGTCCGGACGTTCTCGGATCGGCCAGGCTGACGGCAGCTGATCTTCGCTGACCCACTGGCGTGTCCGACCGCCTCGCCGGTAGTGCAGAAACACTTCCGAAACATGTAAGTCATGTGTGATCTGCGTGAGCTTGATGTTCGGTACGCGACTGCCACCAAACAATGTCACGGCACGCCGCGTCGCAAACACAATCGTGACCATCGCCGCCGACTTCATAGCGCGGCGATGAAGCTGCGCGGAGAGCTGAGCAAAACCGGGTATCTCGTCACCGACGTTCCATTCAAAAATGGGCGACTCGAGTTGCTCGATGGGTCGTGAAAGAACGCGTTGCACATGCAGCAAGTCTTCCACAGCCAATTCATTCAAGGTCCGCTTCGCCCGACTGCGTCCCCAACGTGTATCCGTCCACCACTCACGTGCTACTTGCCGCAGCGACATGACCCGAACCGCGTTCGCCACGGTCCGTATGATTTCTTCTTCGCGAAATTTCATGCTTTGGCTCCTCGTCGCTGGGCTGCACGCAAACGCGGCTCTGGAATTTTCTCCTCGATCGCGGTTACGGGCCGATCTTCGGAATCGGCCAACTTCGCCGGGGCCCTTCCTATGCACGGCATGTCGGGGCCGTCAGTCGGTTGTTCAGTCAGTGGTAATTGCTCACTTCTGGGTCGCTTGACCTCGCACAATCCGGACGACAGATCTTGCGCTTCGAACATCCGCTGTTCTTCCACCGTGTCCATCGCCTGTTGCACGCCAAGCAAGATCGATTCGTAGGCGCGTCGCCGCAGGTAATCAGAGAAATTGAGCATGGGATTCTCCTCACCGCTGAAACTGACAAGTGACTCCTTCGTATTCTCGGGCGCTTATAGAATTTGGTGAGTCGGTTCTCCCGTGGTTTTGGATCTGGAAACTGCGCAGAAGGGCCAAGAAACAATGGGGATTTTGCTGCGACGGCGAACCCCATCTCATACAATGCGAAAATTGTCCTTAAGTGGTTGTGAGCGCTGACGTTGAGTGAACGTCTACGTCTGTATTTTCTAGCGCAACCATTGGTGGACCAACTTGCGCAGAAACGCTTTCACGAACAACGAACTCGTATGACTGGTCCAGATCGCAAAACGATTCGTTTTCGAGGCCGCGAAGAACCGGTCTTAGAGACGATCCATGTGCGCGGCCGTCGCTACGAAGTACTGGCCAATTTGAGTCGTCGAGGGGCGTACCGTGTCTTCGATAAATCGGCCGCTCCGGGTGGCGATTACCGGGCGCTCTATCGCATTTCCAAGAAGGATATGACGGCCCAACGCGCCGAAATATTGCGGCGACTTTCGGAGCAAAACACAAACCAAAATTTCCCGCAGCTCATTCAATTCGACCGCAGTTCAAGCGAGGTTTTCGTGGTCCTTGGCTGGGTCCACGGCACGAATCTCGACGCGTTTTTGCTGGCGATTCGCAAGGGGAAGACTCCGCGTCCCAGTGTGCCTGAAGTCGTCCGCTTGATGCGTGGATTGGCCCACGGACTGGGGCATTTCCATCGACGAACGAACTTGTTTGATGGCGACGTTTCGCCGGCAAATATCGTGCTCGCCAGCGGTTCGACGAAGCTCGTCTTGGTGGATTTTGGTTCCGCTTGGGCCGTCGAAACGTCCGCCACGAAAGCACTCGGTGACGGAGTAACGTTACCTTATTCCGCACCCGAGCGACTAGCCAGTCATGCTGTCG
>CAYQMZ010000954.1:0-2905 GCA_964418725.1 uncultured Pirellulaceae bacterium | reverse complement strand
GATGCTCGGGGCGATCTTCAAAAAGGCGCGGCAGGATATCCAAAACCCCGCCACGGTCCGCCGCTTGATCGTGAAGCTGACCGACGTCAAAAACTGGTCCAGCATTGGGGCCGATATCAAAGGCGAAGTCTACGAAGGCTTGCTGGCCAAAACGCCGCTGAAAGCCCAATAGGTCCAGGCAAATACTTTACGCCCCGCGAACTGATTGGGAACCTTCGGTTCCATCTCCATGGTCGCGGCGCCAGCGCCGACGCGCCGAAGACGCCGTCTGTGCCCCGCCCAACGACCCGTCTGATCGGCCAGCGACCGGCCTGATCGATCAGCGCTCATGCAGTTTCGCAGAGTGCAATGAAAAGTAGATGAAAAACAAGGTTTTGTAGTTTTTCATCAAATCCGTACATCCGATGCATCCGAAGCCTTCGCGATCTCGTAAACCCCGATGCACTGTCTGGTCCGCAGCAGATCCATTCACCTACTTTTCGCCGTCACACCACTAGGATTTGTCAACAAATGAGATGCTCCGTACTCGCCTCCGTCCTTATCGCACTACTACTCAGTACTCAGCCAGCTTCTGCTGAGCGTTTGTTCGGCTTAACTACGCAAAACTGGATAACAGTGTTTGATAGCGGCTCGCCGGGTGACACGATTGGAGGAGGCGCGGTCACCGGGCTTGAGACGAACGACATTCTGGTTGCCATGGATTACCAGCCCGCAAGCGGGAATGTACTCTTGCTTGGCAGCCAAAGTAACGTCTATCAGCTGAACAATACTGACGGCGCAGATTTCAGTGCGACGCTCCTGAATACCCTCGACCCGTCACTTGTGGGAACGAGCTTGGCATTCGACTTTAACCCTGCATTCATGTCAGGGGCCTTTTCGCGAATCATCACGGACACCAATGATAATCGCGTAATCGGGGGAGCCGACGGCCAGTATCTGGCTCCGGTTGAAAAGACTGACGTTTTCTACGTCGCGGGCGATCCCAACGAAGGCGTCGATCCAAACATCGCCGGAATCGCCTACGACACCAACATCGCCGGCGCAACGAGTACGCAACAGTACGGCATTGATGCCACTCTCGGCGTTCTTACGACAGTTGCCAACAATGCTGGAACGCTAGAGACCATCGGCAGCTTGGGGATCAGTGGACAGATCACCAACGAGCTTGGCTTCGACATCTCTGGACTATCTGGAACTGCTTTCGCCAGCATCCAATCGGGTCCCAACTCGCAACTTTACAGCGTCGATCTTGGATCAGGAGCTGCGTCGGCTCTCGGCCAGATTGGTAGCGGTGATCTGATTCGTGACATTACTGCCGTCCCCGTCCCAGAGCCCACGTCGTTCGTGATGCTGTTGATGGGTGGCGTCGTCTTGTTGTTGCGTCGCCGCCGAAACTAATGCACTTGCGTGGGCTATGACAGCCTCACTGGAGAAAAAAATGAGCACTCGACTATTCATAACAGCAGCGATCTGCCTGCAGGCAACTATCGCGTATTCCGCGGACCATTTGGACGCCCCGGCGCTCGATGGCTTGGGCCAGGTCGACGTAAACGACTTGTATGCGTTCCAATCTCCGTCGGATCCGGCCAATACAGTCTTGATTTTGACGACGAATCCTTTTGCGGGCGTTGCGAGCCCGACTGATTTCGGGACCGACGTCGACTACGAATTTGTGATCGACAACGACGGGGACGCGGAAGCCGATATCACTTATCGAACGACCTTCGCCGGAACGGGCGCAAATCAGACCTTGTCGTTGACGCGAGGTGAAGTCGCCCTTGGATCAGGATCCGTTGAGCAAACGCTTGATGTTGTCGGCGGCGGAAGGATCTACGCCGGAGTATTCGACGATCCCTTCTTCTTCGATTTGGTCGGCTTCAACGACAGCTTCAACTTCACGGGCGAGGATACGCTGGCCGGAGCAAACGTTTCTGCGATTGTCCTTGAGGTTCCAAGCACTGAGCTCCATACGCTGGAGAACACGAATATTGGAGTTTGGGCCCGGACCGTGCAAGACGGCAATCAGGTAGACAGAATTGGTCGTCCGGCAATCAATACCGCACTGCTTGCCTCTGATCGGAAAGACGCCTTCAACGCAGGTTCACCTGCGACCGACTTTGCGATGTTCGGAACAGAGGTAAACGGTGCCATCGCTGGGTTGAGTAACGAGGCGAATGCTGATGCGCTCACGCCAATTTTGCTTCCTGATATTTTGACGTTCGACACAGCAAATGCGGATGGCTTCTTGAATGGACGGCAGCTTGCCGACGACGTGATCGACGCTGAGTTGACACTGCTGACTGCAAGTGAGACGCCGATTGGTGACGGAGTGGATATGAACGATGTCGCATTCCAGAATTCGTTCCCGTATCTCGGCGAGGCCCACGTCGTGCCGGAGCCTTCCGGTGGCATGATCGCCCTCCTCGGAGCAGGTGGATTGCTACTCGGATTTCGTCGACGGCGTAACTAGGAATGTTGCAGTCTTGTTTATCCGAGCGAGCCGATGAACTACATCGGCTCGCTTTCTGTTTTGCGCTATCAGAGTCCAAAATGGCAATGAGTTTCCGACGATCGACGGTTGCCCTGTTTTTCGCCGCCACGTTGATTCAGTCAGTCGTGGCGAAGGAACCGTTTATCCCGATGAGTGATGACCAAGTGCTGGAAACGTTGCCAAGGTCTCTTGTCTCGGACGAGGTGACGGCGATGCGGCGACAGTTGGCCAATTCACCAACGGACATCAACTTGGCTTCGCGTGTTGCCGGTAGATACCTAGCGATGGGCAGCCTCGAAAGTGATCCGCGATTCTACGGATACGCTCGCGCGGCGCTGTCGCCATGGTGGGGCCAAACCAAGCCGCCTCCGCAAATACTTCGGTTGCGTGCCAAGTTGCGTGAAAAAGAGCACC
>CAYQMZ010000953.1:0-2912 GCA_964418725.1 uncultured Pirellulaceae bacterium | reverse complement strand
ACGCGAAACAAAACCCAGTTGGACGTCTAAGTACCGCTGACAGCGGACTTGCAACTGTTGGCGAACAGATTGACTTCGCCGCCATCGATTTCGGCGACCGGCTGATACGCGAATGGAGCCAACTAGTACCGGTTATCGAGGCATCCGAACCGCTGGGACTGAGGCAAACCGATCCTCGTTCGAACCTCGTCGTTGTTCAGCCTGCCAATTGGTCGGATCGCTGGTTTGACGAGCTGGATCAAGCATTCGTTTGGCAACTATTGGACAAGACCGGCGCAAGTCTACAGCTTCGTGTGCCCTGGACGAGTGTCCACGAGCAGGCGATCGTGTTCCTTGAAAGCGTCAAGATCGGCAGGGACAAGCCGATTGCCGTGGTTGGGCGAGTATCGATCGGAGCCGCGGGCATGACCCTGTACCCAATATCCCTGCTGTCGACGGGCACCTTGAAGGGAGACACGGTGCTATGCCCGCAATTTGACGAAGACAGAATTCGATCCAGTAACGCGACGCTACTCCAGAGACTTCGGCGAAAGTTCAAACGCGACAATCGAGTGGAAACGCGGCTCGGTCCGGATGAAGATTTAACGTCTCAAGAAGACTTCTGTCCCTTGCCGGCGCCGATCCAAGCGACATTGAATGCGGTCGAGCACATCCTGATGGGCATGCTGGAGTCCGGCGCCCGTCATGTTCCGCCCGAGTTCGTCGCAACGCTCCAACAGCACCAAGACCAACTACAGAAGCTGGGCTTCAGCCCGCTGGCAGATAGTCTTGGCGAGATCTCGTCTCAGGCGGCGCACCCTTCCAGCTCAATCTTGCGAGCCTGTTACCGGTTACTGCTATGCCGGCAAGCCAGCCGCATTAATGCAAGCAAGCTCGCCTAGTGCTCCCGCTTCCGTGGCGACTTGCCATGGCCCTATTGCCGCCGGTTGGCCTGCTGGCACGAATCCAGTTCTGGTCAAGTTTTTGCTATTTTTCCAGCCATATCCGAACGTATTGGACGAGTTATGTGAAACTCGTTAGCTCCCCGCGGCACGAGAACCAGCCGCCAACGTTTCTGATGGTTGGCCTCCAGCCAAAATCAATTTTGTGCCTACAATTGACTTCGTATACTTGGTGGACACCATCACCGACCGACCGGAAGACGAATGATTCGACGCCAGCCCCAACTTCCAGCGCTCCTTTTCCGAGCCTGCTGCATTGCAGCGGCAGTCTTCGGTCAATTCGCCACAGCCGATACAGATGTGGGTAAACCCTTCAACAGCCGTGCCCAATCACTGCAAGCCGGAGCATCCGTTCCCGCATTTAGCCTGCCCAATGTTGGCGCCGACCAGCCCGAGACTCTGAACATTAAGCCCGGCGATGCGGAGGCTACGGTTGTCTGTTTCTTGGGAACGGAATGCCCGCTCGCGAAGCTCTACGCTCCTCGCTTGGCCAAGCTTGCCAATGAGTTCCCGCAGGCGAAGTTCGTTGCCATAAACAGCAATCGGCAAGACTCGACCGAGGATGTCTCGACGTACGCCTCAACCTACAAGCTGCCCTTTCCAATGCTGAAGGACCACCGCAACATCGTCGCGGATCAATTCACTGCGGAACGCACGCCTGAGGTTTTCGTCTTGGACAAAGGGTTCGCGATTCGGTATCGCGGCCGAATCGATGATCAGTACAAACCGGGGATCAGCCGTCAAGCACCGGAACGGGAAGAACTTCGTGACGCAATCGCCGAACTGTTGGCCGGCAAGTCGATTTCAACACCACACACAGATGCGGTCGGTTGCATCATTGGTCGAGTCAAGGAGCCGGTTGTCTCCAGCGAGATCACTTACTGCAAAGACATCGCGTCGATCTTGCAACAACACTGCGTTGAATGTCATCGAGCCGGGGAAATTGGCCCATTCCAACTGACGGACTACGACGAAGTGGCTGGCTGGGCGGACACGATGCTGGAAGTCATTGATGACGGACGTATGCCGCCGTGGCACGCGAATCCTGCACATGGTGAGTTTGTCAACGCCCGACACATGCCTGATGCCGACAAGGAGACGCTGCGGCGCTGGGTTGAGGCAGGCATGCCCTTTGGCGACACGAAAGACTTACCCGCCGCCGAGCAAACACCGGTCGATCACGGCTGGCGACTTGCGCGTAAGCCCGATCAAATCGTTGCCATGTGTGAATCGGCATTCGATGTTCCAGCGGACGGAACTGTCGAATACCAGTACTTCGTTGTGGATCCTGGATTCACGGAAGACAAATGGATCACCGGAGCTCAGATAGTTCCCGGCAATCCCTCGGTCGTCCACCACAGCATCGCTTTCATCCGCCCACCGGACGGTTCGCGGTTCCGTGGCATTGGCTGGTTGACCGCCTATGTGCCAGGTGCAAGAGTCGGGCAATTCCCCGAGGGCAGCGCCACGTTCGTGCCCGCAGGATCAAAGTTCGTCTTTCAACAGCACTACACACCCAACGGTACGGCCCAGTCAGACTTAACGACAATGGGGATCACGTTCGCCGACGATGCCGACATCACACATGAAATCTACACAGTAGTCGGCATCGACCAAGAATTCGAAATCCCGCCGCACGCAGCAAACCACACGATAACAGGACGCCTGCGATACATGCCGCGAGACGCAGAATTGTTGAGCATCAATCCACACATGCACCTGCGTGGTAAGTCGTTCCGCCTGTTCGTCGAGGCTGACGGCGAAAAATCGATACTACTGGATGTGCCTCGCTACGACTTCAACTGGCAGCACACTTACGAACTGAAGTCTCCGATCCGCTTTTCCGAAATCGACGACCTGACCTTCGATGTTTCGTTTGACAACTCGGCCGACAATCCCGTCAATCCAGACCCTGAGGAATTCGTGACTTGGGGTGATCAAACGTGGGAAGAGATGGCGGTTGCGTTCTTG
>CAYQMZ010000952.1:0-2913 GCA_964418725.1 uncultured Pirellulaceae bacterium | reverse complement strand
CTATAAAGGCGAAGGCCCCAAGGGAAAAGAGCCGTCAATATGGACACTCGGATATAATTTGGAGACCGACATTTCTAGCTTCACCTCATTGAAGAGAGTGACGGACGGCTTGTCCAAAACCGCTCTCCTTGGGGAACGCAATGTGACGAACATTCCCTGGGTGTTGCCGGATTTCCCCGCAATCCAGGTGTTCGGAGGTAAGGCGGCACGCATACTGAATGCCGAACACAACTTCTCCAGCGCTCATCCCTCTGGGTTCCACGTCGTGTTCGCGGACGGCTCCGTGAGATTTGTCGACAATGACACGTCGTCAGATGTGCTAAAGGCCATCGTGACGCGCTCCGGCGGAGAGATTGTTGACTTTTCAAGCCTCTAGGGAACGGTGGGAAAATGAAGACCCTGGTGCTGAATTTGCCCAGCAATGTAAGGGGATCTTCGATGATGGACCTAGTCGACCTTCGCCTGCTTGGACTTGGTGGCTGCTAAGGCGGATAGCACTATGAGGATTGCGATGAACGAGAATACGAACATGAAAATGTACTTGGGCAATTCGAAAACTCGTTCGTCCTAGAGCAGCGAATCGTATATCACCGACCCGAGTGCGTTACCGATGGCCAATGTCAAGCTTAGTGGGATTTGCTTCTTCATTGTTCCGGCCCTCTCGTGTGTGCAGTTTGCGTGTGGATCTTGTGTCGATCCTTGTTGAAGCGATGCTTAGACGGCAGCATCCCAATCTAGCGTTTCACGCGATACTTGCCGTCTGGGAGTCGGGTTGGGAATTTGTATTTCGGATCGGACAACAATCGGTAGAGCAACTCGTCGGTTTGCTTAAATTTTTCGGGTGTGTTCAATCGCCATTCGTTGGCGATTTGCTCAGCCCGCCCCTCAAAGTCCTGAGCACCCAGCAAAGAGGTCAAGCCCCAATAGATATACTCCGTTGCTTGGCAACCGTAGTCGCAGGTTTCGTCGTCGTACGTGTACCAAGCGTCCTGGGGATACTCGTCAGGGATCTGAAAGAACTGGCCTCCTCGTGCCCGGTCCATCGCCTTCGCCAATTCCGTCCCCGCCTCTTCACCGAATACTTGCGGGTAAGCGGCGGCGTATCCCGCGTGCGTAATCAAGTGCAAGACTTCTTCGTAGGACGCATCAAATTCGCCTCGCGAGGCTCCGTCTGGGTGTGTTTCCGACCCGTATAAGTCTTGCAAAATCATTGAGTCAAGACTTGCGTCACTATCCTCGAACCCATCGAGAACTTGCTCTGCTTCGCTTGGCGTCGCAAACATTACCAGCGTTGCTTGGTTGTCTTGCATCGCCTGCGCGATGAGGGTGTTGTCCGGTTCGCCGTCTTCATCATTGTCGAGGTACTGCGCCATGACGTTGGCGGCATGTTGCAGTTTGTCGTTAGGAGTGTCCTGCGTAGCCAGTATCTGCGTGCCAAAAACTGTGATCTGTTTGGTAAACGCGTCTTGAAAAATCGTCGGCAGAGTTTCACCTGCGTCAACGATTTCAAAGGCGGACTGCGAATTGGAGTTTGGTGTAGCGGCTGGTTCGGGGCGACGTCCGCACGCAGGTATTGCGGCACATATCACGGCAAACAGGATTGCATAGTACTTGGCAACGGAAAGATGCAAAGTCAATCTGGATGGTGGCGTTGCTGGCATGTGTGTGCTGGAGCCTTCGGGTGCTCTTGGTCAGAGTGCTCGCGTGACGAGACGTAGCATACCGTGGCTACTGCCATTTGCTGATTCGGTGCGTATTGGGCAAGACAATACCTGTGGGCACGTTTGGCATCGCTAAGCGATCACCGGGTGAATAACATTGCCGTGCACATCAGTTAGGCGGAAGTCTCGACCGGCATATCGATAGGTCAGTTGTTCGTGATCGATACCCATCAAGTGCAGGATCGTGGCATGCAGGTCGAAGACGTGGACGGGATCTTGAACCGCTTTGAAGCCGAACTCGTCAGTCGCACCATGTACTGTTCCGCCTTTGACGCCGCCGCCGGCCATCCAAACGGTGAAGCCCCAGTGGTTGTGGTCTCGGCCATTGACTTTGCCTTGATTGCTCCCCGCTTTGGGAAGCTCGACAACGGGTGTTCGTCCGAATTCGCCGCCCCAGATGACCAGCGTCTCTTCGAGCAGACCGCGATCCTTAAGGTCTTGCAGCAAGGTTGCTATGGGCTTGTCGCATTGCTTTGCGAGTTCGCGATGTCGTGGCTCAATGTCGTCGTGATGGTCCCACGGTTGTCCCTGCCCGTGCCAGACCTGAACGAAACGTACGCCGCGTTCGACTAAGCGGCGGGCAATCAGAATCTGTCTGCCTTGGACATGGTCTCCGTAGGCTTCCAAGACGTGTTTGGGTTCACGCGAAATGTCGAATGCTTCGGCCGCGTCGTGCTGCATTCGGAAAGCCAGTTCAAATGATTGGATGCGAGCTTCCAACGCTGGGTCTTCTTGCCGCTGCTGTTGGTGTATGCGATTCAGTTGCTGGAGCACGTCGATCTGTTGTCGTTGGGACCGGTTGGATAGCTGCCCGTTTCGAATGTTCTCGATCAGTTTTTCGACGTCGCGAGCACGAGTGTCGATGCGTGTTCCTTGATAGATGCCTGGTAAGAACCCGGCTTGCCAGTTCTGAGTTTGCTTAATGGGATAGCCGTCAGGGCATAGTGCGATAAAGCCGGGAAGATTCTGGTTCTCCGTGCCCAGGCCGTAAGTGATCCACGATCCCATGCTGGGGCGGACTTGGCGAGTCGCCCCGCAGTTCATCAGCATCAAGGATGGTTCGTGATTGGGGACGTCGGCGTGCATCGAATTGATGATCGCCATGTCGTCAACGTGTTTTGCGGTATGTTCGAAAAGCTCGCTGACGGCAATTCCGGATTCGCCGTAGCGTTTGAATTTGTACGGTGAAGGA
>CAYQMZ010000951.1:453-2913 GCA_964418725.1 uncultured Pirellulaceae bacterium | reverse complement strand
GTCGTGGACCCTGTTGTGCACAACGAGATGAGCCAAACCATTCGTCGAGTTGGAATCCAAACGCGAACACCGATTCTAGAAAAAGTCGCTGAAGGGCGCAATGTACACGAGTTCTTCAATACAACGCCGGACGGTCGTCAGTTCATCTTCAACAACTATTCCTCCGTAAACATATGCGAAACGCGGGCAGATGCGACACCAACAACTCTTACTAAGCAATCAGCCAAGTTTGAGATCGATTCGGCTGGAACTCAGATCGTCACCGAGCACATACGCGCCCGGTTGCCTCGGACGGTTTCGCGACGACTGAACCCGAAAACGAGTAATCGAGTCATCCGAGCGAAAGCTGATTTCGTGGATCGAACGAAGTGGATGACGGAATACTGCTCTTCCGGCCGCACTGCGATCACCAAGCAACCGTTGTGCGGTCGGGAAGCCGTCCAAGCGGGAAGAACACTTAAGTATTCCATTGCTCAACTTTGGGATGTTGAAACCGGGCAACCAAAGGGGAGTCCACTACTGCACGCCTTTCACCGATTACAGGATGTCAGTATCAGCAACGACGGACGTCTTGCGGCGACTGTCAGTGAACAGTACTACACGAAGGAATCTGCCGTTTACATTTGGGATGGGCAGACTGGTGAACGCTTGATTGGACCGTTGTCATACCAGTTTGTGACCGTCGTTGAGTTTTCGCCTGACGGGAAAGCACTGGCGGTTGGCACTCACCAAGGTGACTTGCATTTTGTAGACACCTCCTCCGGCAAGGCCATAGGGAAATCCATCAAGTTGGATCCTCCGATATGGGAAATGGCCTACTCCCGCGATGGAGAATATCTGGCTGTAGGGTCTGGATTGAGTGATCTTCAGGCCGCCAGCGTTCATGTTCTGGATGCGGCAACACATTATTCGTTGGCAAAGCCGTCGTCAATGAACGGGACGAAAGCCTTTCAATTAGTTTGGGTGCCGAAGCAAAAGGCACTGGTCTGCCTTGATGCCCACGCAGCAGTTCTTTGGAATTGGGAACAAAACCAGGTCACTGATCTGCGTCGAGACAATGCCAATATCTTATGTTGTGCTGCGAGCCCCGACGGCACTCGTCTAGCTGTGGGACTTGCCGACGGCGGCATTCAGCTCTTCGAAACGAGCACTGCGGAACCGATCGCTCAGTTCCAACAACCGAGCGGTAGTTATGAACTTGCCTTCAGCCCAAATGAAAAGCTGTTGGCTTCGGCGGGTGACGACGGCGGCGTTCGCATTTGGGATGTGGCGAGCCGTGAGATACTTGGGCCTCCATTTGTGCAAAAGACGACTGCCCACCGAGTTGCTTGGTTACCCTCTGGCGACGGAGTAGTAACAACCGCCCGCGACGGCACGACACGAGTTTGGCCGCTACGGCAGGCTCCCGATGCAACGGAAGAAGAACTTCGTGAGCTGATTCAAATTCGCACGCAGAAGCAAATCGGCAAAGGAGCAACACTAAACGCGTTCACCGTCGAAGATTGGAATACACGTCGCGAACAAGCGATTGCATCAGGTCTAATGCTGTCCGAGAATGACAGCGCCGACAAACAAGAGGGTATGCCGAAACTCGTTCCGTCGATCGACGATGACCTGTTGCACGAGCACCGAGCGCGCGATGCCGAGCAAGACCGTGACTGGTTCGGAGCTCAATGGCATCTCGATCGACTTATCGATAGTTGCCAGCGTGACGACGAATCGTCCAAGAACAAAGCTCGTCGCTGGATTCTATTCACACGTCGAGCGCGTACTCATTCCGAACGAGGCGATCTGGATGCTGCGATGGCGGATTATGCATCCGCCAGAGATCTTCTAGACAAAGGCAACGAGGACAAACAAACGGACTGGTATCGTCACCGGGCCATCGACTGCTTGAGCAACGGCAACCTAAACCTGTGCATCTGGTACTTGGATCAAGTGATCGTCATCGATGCAACGGACTGGCAAGACTATGCCATGCGGGCAGAGTGCCACAAACGGCTGAAGAACACTGAGTCTCAGCAGGCCGATGAAGAAAAAGCGTTTGCGTTGGCCGACGATCCGCTCTACTTCGCAAGACCGCGAAACGCAAAGATTGGGACGCGTATACACTCTGACACCCGCTTAAAACTCGCGAAGGACGTGTTCGTCAGAAAACTGCCACTGGGCCGAAAATGAGGGCCTCCGCAACTGCAAACAATCGCGCAGTCCGCTATTTTGAGGCGGCAATCTGTCTTGAAATGCCCCGGCGTTGTAGTTGTATGAAGAATCATCGAAACAAAATTGTCCGCTTGGCTGCTGAAAATCTCGAATCACGTCGCCTGTTGACGACACTTCCGGCCGTCTCATTTACTTCGGAAACCTTCGAATTCCCCGGCGGTTTCCAGGAAACTGTGCTGGGCGGCGAGCTGGCCGACCTCAACAACGATTCGTTGGGCACAATTCGGCAAAGTGAGCAGG
>CAYQMZ010000951.1:0-443 GCA_964418725.1 uncultured Pirellulaceae bacterium | reverse complement strand
TTACGTCATCATCCGGGAAGGAAACAGAATCGAATTCTGGCTCCATGACGGCGAAGGCGAACACTCGCGAGCTTCACAGGAACGCCTAGGAGGCCGGCCGACCTTGTTGGTCCCTGGTGATCTAAATGATGACGGCTACGAGGACTTCGTTGTCGGAACCGATAAAGGTATCGATGTCTTACTCAACCTCGGCGCTGATACCGAAGACAACCATGCATGGCGTGGTATCAACAAGATCGACGGGCTCGACTCCGTTGCCACGTCGATCTCGCTGGAACGAATCGACAGCGATGGGCATCTCGATCTCGTGATCACCAGCGGCGAAAATCTTGAAGTCCACCCGGGAAATGGCGATGGCAGTTTCGGACCAAGTATTAGCTACCCGATCGGCCCCGGTTTTCATCAAGTTGCAGTCGGCGATCTCAACGGCGATCTTCAAAACG
>CAYQMZ010000950.1:0-2922 GCA_964418725.1 uncultured Pirellulaceae bacterium | reverse complement strand
GTGTGAAGGGCTCGTCGAGGAACAGAAGAACCTTCCCGAACCTATCATTGCGACGCTGGTGTGGAACCGATTCGGATCACCGGTGTTCAACCCCGATCCGGTCGATCCTACCGAACACCCTTTTTGCGGCCACAGCTTCTTAGATGACCTTTTCACGTGCCTCGTGAAGGGCGACATCGATGGCGATGGTGCAGTCAACTTTCAAGACTTCCTGACGCTCTCTGACAACTTCGGTAGCACCGAGGCAGAGCGTGAGGACGGTGATCTTAATGGTGATTCCGCAGTGAACTTTGGCGATTTCCTAATCGTATCAAAGCACTTTGGGAAGCCGCCGGAATTCGAAGAAGATGACGGAGGTTCTTCACCGCCGTTCTTCCCGTTCCCCACACCCTGACGGGCGCGGGCCAGCAGCCTAACTTAGCTGCCGGCGAACGGGTACACTTCTACGATGTTGCCCGTCGAATCATTGCTGCCCGAAATCCTTGCCCACCTGCAAAGCGGCCCGGGCATCATTGTCTGCGCACCGCCAGGTTCCGGCAAAACAACCAAGGTGGCCCCAGCACTGATCGATGGAGGCCTGTGCGATGCTCAGCGGCGAACTCTATTGCTTCAACCGCGACGAGTCGCCGCTCGCGCAACGGCACAGCGAATCGCAGACGAGCGACAAGTTCGTATTGGCGAAGAAGTCGGTTATCAAGTTCGCTTCGATTCCAAAACGTCAAAACAAACGTCACTTATCGTCGCCACCGAAGGAATCCTAGTCAGCAAGATTTCGCAGGACCCGACACTCGACGGAATCGGGACGGTCATTCTGGACGAATTCCACGAGCGATCATTGAATGCAGACTTGCTGTTGAGCATGCTTCATCAAGTCCAGCAACTAGTTCGCGACGACCTGAAGATCATCGTCATGTCCGCGACGCTGGATGCGAAGCCGCTTGAGGATTTCCTCGGCGTTCCTTCCATTGTCTCGGATGGCACATTGCATCCCGTCGATATCAAATACCGTCCGTCAAAATTTCGACAGCCGCTCCGGGAACACGCTTCGGAAGCAATCCAAGCCGCTCTGCGAAACGGTGATGGTGACATTCTGGTATTTCTGCCAGGCGTTGGTGAAATCGCGCAAGTCGAGAAGCAACTGTTATCCTCCGGCATTGGGAGCGTGGAACTACTTTCCCTGCACGGAAGCATGCCACTGGATCAGCAACAACGAGTGCTGGCTCGGGGCGATCGACGTCGTGTAATCCTGTCAACGAACGTTGCCGAGACGTCTCTAACCATTGGAGGAATTCGCTGTGTGATCGATAGCGGTTTAGCTCGCGTACTTCGCTTCGATCCGGCGGTTGGCATCGACCGATTGCAATTGGAACCGATCTGTAGGAGCTCCGCCACGCAGCGGTCGGGCAGGGCAGGGCGGTTGTCATCGGGCACCTGCATTAGGCTGTGGGATGAGAAATCCCAAAATGCCAGAGCTGAATTCCACGAACCAGAAGTCCGCCGCGTCGACCTGTCGTCCGCCGTGTTGCGACTGTATAGCTGGGGAGAGCAACCGGATCAGTTCCCGTGGTTCGAAGCACCCCACGCCGAGTCGATTGAATCCGCGGATCGTCTGCTGCGGCAATTGGGCGCCGTGGAGGATGGTCGCATTACGCCTCTTGGCCAACACATGGCAAAGCTACCCACAATGCCGCGACGGGCGCGCAGGTTGGTGGCCCACGATAAGCCGGCGGAACGTTCTGGCAGAGCATTGGCGGCGGCGCTGCTGAGCGAACGCGATCCGTTCTTGCGAGAATCAGGGCGTCCCACAGTCGGGACGAAGGCCGCGAACCATCGATGGGACTGCGACATCAGCCAACGGATCCTTGCATTGCGAGAGTTTTACGAACGCGGCGTCTCCAACACGCCGTTCGGGACTGTCCATCGTGGTGCCGCACGGAACATTCAACGCATCGCCAAACAGCTCGCCGGGCAAAGAGACATACCGTCCCTGCCGGATTCAATCGAGGACATCATCCCGCGTGCATTGTTGACGGCATTCCCCGATCGGCTCGCGAAAAGAAGAAAGCCTGGGGAATCTCGCGGTCTGATGGTCGGTGGCAAGGGTGTCCGGTTGGCTGGGCAAAGCGGCGTAACGACGGCCGAATTGTTTCTGTGTATCGACGTAGATGGAAAAGGCTCGGAGGCAACCGTCCGCCAAGCCACCTCGATTCCCAACGAATGGCTGCCGGAAGCTTCGACGGCAGAAAAAGTCGAACTGTTCTTCAATCCGACTCGCAAGTGCGTGGAAGCTCGAGCACGTCGGTATTGGCTTGACCTGCTACTCGGCGAACGGACTTCGCAGATCCAGGATCGGAAACAGTGCCAAGAGCTCCTGTTCAACGAAGCCAAGAAGGATCTGAATCGCGTTCTGCCGGACCAGAAGTCGAAGTTTCATATGTACTGGACGCGACTACAGTGCCTGGCGGAATGGGCTCCCGAAATGGATCTGCCTGCGGCCAGCGAGTCCGTATTGACCGAAGTTCTTCACGATTTGTGCTTCGACAAGCGGAGCTTTGGCGAGCTGCAAAAAGCTCCCTGGCTCGATTGGCTGAAGTCGAAACTCACCGCCGATCAACAACAGGCGATGGACCAGCAATGCCCCGAGCGAATCGCAGTTCCCAGCGGCAATCAGCTGAAGATCAATTACACACCGGGGAAGCCGCCGGTTCTTGAGGTCCGGATACAGGAAGTGTTCTCTTGGACCGAGACTCCACGTATCGCTTTTGGCAAAGTCCCGATACTGCTCCACCTGCTCGCCCCGAACTTCCGGCCACAGCAGGTAACGGATGACTTGCCAAGCTTCTGGAAAAACACTTACGAAGTCGTACGCAAGGAACTTCGGCGTCGTTACCCCAAACACTCTTGGCCTGAGGATCCCTTAAC
>CAYQMZ010000949.1:477-2923 GCA_964418725.1 uncultured Pirellulaceae bacterium | reverse complement strand
ACATCGGTATGTTTCGCGCTATCAAAGGGTTCATGGTCCAATTCGGCATTCATGGAGACCCGAAAGTCAACAAGGCTTGGTCCGACGCGACTATTAAGGATGACCCGCCAAAGCGAGGAGTCTCGAACAAACCTGGAATGATCACATTTGCGAAGACTGGGTTGCCAAACAGTCGGTCGACTCAATTCTTCATCAACCTAGGCAGCAATGGCTTCTTGGATCCGCAGGGGTTCACTCCATTCGGACAGGTGACCAAGGGAGCGGAGGTTATGAAGAAGATCAATACGGAGTACGGCGAGAACTCGCGTGAAGTCCAGTCGATGTTCGAGGCGGAAGGGAATACATACATTCGAAAGAAGTACCCGAAGATCGACTTCATCAAGTCCATCTCGTTCATGAAGCCGCCAAAGTCCTAGTGCAATGAAGGCCTTGCAACGAGGTTCCGCCTCGATGCACGCAAGGTTCGTGGCTCTGCCTCCTTGGGACGGCAGAGCCTTTTTCATAGGGTTATGAGAAAGAGCCCAGTGACAAATACGCCAAGTAGTGCTTCAGCTAACTGCTGGCCAGCGGGGCTTCGCTTAAATGTGATACGAACGGCGCTCGCGTGTGTTGGAAGAACTCGTCATGAAGCTCAGCCCCGACTTCTTTTGCGCGGCGACTTCCCATCTCGAACAACTTGGGAATGTTCTCGACAGCATCCAGTGGCCAGCGTTCTTCCATGTCAAAGTTCACATGCTTGTAACGATCTCCCAGCCAGAACTCTAGCGATTCATGAATGCCTTCGGTTTGTGAAGCGCCCATGACGTCGGCGACATGTTTGGCCCAGTAGATCATGCCCGCATCCGCGCCGGGTGGCTTTAGTGACAGCATCGAACGACCTGTTCCGATCGACAGTAGGTGGATGTCTTCTACTTCATGCGTCGGTGTGCATTCGCCACGGTGGCAGTCTCGGCGGACACGCATGGATTCTGCGATTGCCTGCGAACTTGGATCGGGGGCCCAGAGTCCGCCGTCGGCATACGCTTCATCTTTGATCATCTTGTGAGGAAAGTACGTCGGAGCCGCGGTGGCCGCTACAAGGACATCGGTAATGGAAATGTCTTGGTCCGGAATCGCCTCTGGCAGATGGGAGGATCGAAAAATATGAGGTTTGCCTCGCGTTAGGTTCACCGTGGGAATGATCAATCGCGTCGTGTCTACGTCACCAAGCTTCCTGTCGCCAAACCCTTCAGAGAACGCCCAATACAAAGCATCGGGGCAATAGCGAGCTCGCAGGAACGAATCGAGTACACTGCCGGTCCGTTTGCGAAAAACAAAATTCACCGGCGGAAACAGGAGTCTCAAATATCCCTTGGCGCGATACTTGGGCCGTGGTGTGAAGATCTTGGCGCCGTACTGCACATAGAACTGGTGAACTTCCTCCGCCGACATGCCCGAGGCTAGTCCGGCAGCGATGATGCCACCGGTCGACGTCCCGGCAATCAAGTCGAAGCACTCTGCGATTGGCTTCCCAAGGTTCTGCTCGAGGTCTCTCAGGAATGACGTGATGAATGCCCCTCGGATTCCGCCGCCAATCAGTGATAGTACTTGGAATCGAGCCATATTGATGTTCCCTGCAACGCTTGCATTCTGTTCGAATTGGTATCGTGACGCACACGTTTGACGTTCGAACGTGCAAATCCTTACGTAGCGAGATTTCGCGAGTCTGTCGCGTTTCGGTTTGCCGTCGCCATCGCCGCAAGTTGCGGCTGTTTAGCAAAAGCAGCAGAATAGTCGACAGCGTTCGCATCTAAGTCCTTGGATCGGCAAAGTATGCGGTTGGATCGACGTTTCTTGCGTTGTTGCTAGCGGGCTTTGGTGATTGGATCGAAATCGCGAAGCATGCAGACATTTCTTCAGAAAGACGATTTCGGCGATGAGTAAACGCGTTTCTCACAGTCTGCTTGATCCGTTCATTGGTCCGCCGATCAAGTCGCTCTATCCGAAGCTTGGGATTCCCGCTTGGTTTCCGCCGGAAGGAATCGTCTTGGCAGGACACTGTCTCGCAATCGTTGGTGCATTGGGATTTGCCTTTTCCACGAGTACCGTTTGGGGTGGTCTGTGTGTTGCGATTGGTGTTGCTGGCAATCACTTTGCAGATTGCATTGACGGAACCCATGCACGGTCGACCGACCAGTGTCGAAACGGCGGTGAATTGCTGGATCACTTTACGGATCCACTGTCGTTCGCCTATTGGATATTCGGTTGGTCGTCGGCAATCGGGCGACTAGAGCTTGGGATTGCTGGTGTCATTGTGCTCTATGCGACGGCCGTACTTACCAACATCAAGGCGAAGATGTTGGGCGAATTTACGCTCAACACATTCGGCCCCACGGAATTTAAGACGGGACTGGTGGGCCTCGGTCTGGTTCTCGCAATTGTGTCTGCAACCGATTTAGCACTAGCC
>CAYQMZ010000949.1:0-415 GCA_964418725.1 uncultured Pirellulaceae bacterium | reverse complement strand
ACGGCGCGGAACCGGATACCAGCGAATGGGATACCGTGCGCGAGAACTGATGCCAACTCGCGGCATCCGTTTGATTGTGGAAGGTGCTATGTGCCTTCGGGACGCTGCATGTTCTTCCATGCCAGCCCAAGTCGAAATCCACCGCTGGTTCGTGTCAGATGCACGACCGTTGCGACACGGTGTGTGCCCAGGTAATCCACGTGAACTTCTGGGCCGAACGCGAACGACGTATCTGGTGGCAACAGTACGCCAATTCCACTTTCAGACTCGTCCAACACATCAACACAGACACGAATGTCGCCAGTGACCCAGACGTGCGTGCCATCGACGGGGACGGCACGATCGTGGCGCCGACGTTCGACAAGCAATGTGTCCGATTCTTCTGGTTGCCACTCTTTGTTCCAGTCGGCCATAA
>CAYQMZ010000948.1:0-2932 GCA_964418725.1 uncultured Pirellulaceae bacterium | reverse complement strand
ACTCGGCGGTGCCTTTGTGGCGGTTGGGCCAGCCAGCGTCAGCGTTTCCAACATCAACGCGGACGTAGCTCCCGGTGCGAACCTTAGCTACACCGGCGGCGCGGTTGAAAACATGCTGGATGGTACCGGCCAAATGCAAAGTGGCCAGAGTTTTCTTGTTCAGCTACAGGTAGAACTCGATCCAGATCATCCAGCGGCGAATCTGATTTCCGGAACACTGCAGAATACGGCGACAATTACCGGTCAGGGCGTGAGTGGCTCGACCAGCGATACTTCCGATGATCCGACGGACGCTTCAAATAACGATCCAGACAATGACAACGAACCGGATGATCCAACGTCACTGACATTCTCCTCTATCGCCGTTGCGAAGCGAGCTGTCGGAACGCCTGTTGCAAACGGCGAAAATTGGGATGTTGCGTTCGAGGTCGTCGTTCAGAACAACGGCACGGATACACTGAGAGACATCTCGCTGGTGGAAGATCTGGCCGAGCATTTCGGACCAACATTCGTCCAGCTAAGCAGCCTACCCGCCATCACTTCGTCAACAGCAACGATCTCACCCAACCTGAATCCAACGTTTGATGCTGTGGCCGATACGAACATGTTCGACGGGGCCAGTGGCACGTTGGCTCCCGGCGAGACCATTACGCTTCGATTCACGGTCACAGTCGATCCGGATGCCACCGGCGAATCGTCTCCTTTGGTCAATCAAGTACAGGCAGTCGCACGCGATTCTGGGGGCGGCACCGTACGCGATGATTCCGATAGCGGAGCCAATCCGACGACAACCAATCCGGGAGCTGACGGTGATACGAGCACGCCCGATGATCCGACGCCGATTGCGATTGGAGACATTGGTCTAGCCAAGTCGATCGTGAACGTCACGACCGACTTAGCAAATCAGACGGCCGAACTGACCATCCGGCTGGTCCTAGAAAATACGGGAACCGTCGACCTAAACAATCTGATTTTGAGCGATGATCTGGCATCCGAATACGGAGCTCATTTCGTCAACGTTTCCGCACCGCCGGTGATCGTTAACGTCTCGACCGGTGCGGTCGCGCCTAACTTGAATCCCGCGTGGGCGAGCAACACATCGCAGAACATGTTTGACGGGACCAGCGGCATGCTGCCTCCCGGCGAACACCTCACCGTGGAATTGGGTGTCGTACTGCAGTCCACTTCGTCCGGGATCAATGTCACTAACCAGGCCACGGCAAGCGGCTTTGACGTCAACGGAATTCTGGTGGGCGATCTTTCTGACGCAGGCTTAAGTCCGAACACCAACAACTCGTCAGGAGACTACTCGGACCCAACGGCTACGAGTATCACGTTCTTCGCGTTCGACACGTTCAACAACTTTGCAAACGGATTTGGTAGCGAATCGGTTGCCATCGGCCACTTCGCTCCGCGTCCGCTGCTCGACACTTTCTACACGGGAATCTCCACACCCGGTGCGACGCTCAATCTGCGAGTCTACGATCAATCGGGACTTGAGATCGGAAACCGCTCGGTCACGGCTGACGCGGCCGGCAACTGGCTGGCACAATTCCCCAACGCAACGGTTCACACGACCGACTTGCACTACGGAACGCGGCACTTTGGCAGTAGCTTTGACGGTTCAGCCGCAAGAGCAAGCTCGCAATTTGGCGCTCGAGGACAACGTGTCTTCAGCTCAATCCCTGACGCTTTTTCGACTCGATTCGACGCCAGAAGCCTGACCTCCAGCACTATTGGCCATCACCTGTATCACTTGCCGGGAACGCAAATCGATGGTCAGCCGCATCGCGTCGAGATCAGCACAACACCGGCGATCTACAACAGCCCGCTAGGTTCTGTCGGGTCGGCACAAGCTGACCAACGATACTTCCAACCGGCAGTTCATCCGACAAATTACTTCTTCCAGGCGACAACGGCAGAGCAAGTCTTTGCGAATGCACCGGGCAACGCACTGAAGTCTGGGCATCAGTCCAACTTGCGGCCGCTTGGGTTCGGATTGAACGCGAACGGATTGGAATCTCGAACACTCTCCGTCAGTTGGTAACGGCGTCACGCAATTCGCGTAGTGGATCTCGCCAAAGATCCCCCTTAAGTTCCTGCTGAAGATCCCGCTAGTGATCCTGCTCATCCACATCGGATCTTTGGCAAGATCCACTACGTTCGCAATACGACGGACGCTAGTAAATCGCTTGTGTCTGCACAACAGGTAGGGAGAACCCACCATGAGCCTTCGCGTTCATGGACTATGGTTTTTATATGAACTCGGTCGAAGCCAGTGTTCAACGCGGCAGTGACGTCGCGAATCAAGCTTCGAAGTCGTTCTACATCTCCCTAGCCTTGGACTCTGTCATGCTTACGCAGCTTTTCTATGTAAGTCGCCCGTCGGAGGGTGTGACGATTCGCGACGTCGAAGACATCCTTCAGACGGCGAGGAAATTCAACAAAGAGCACGACATCACGGGAGCATTACTGTTTCGGTCAGAGTATTTCATCCAGGCCTTGGAGGGATCCCGCGGCGTGGTCATGGAACTGTACCGCAAGATCTCTGGCGATCCACGACACTGCGACGTCAAAATGATTGGCATGCGTGAAACGTCAGAACGGATCTTCCCTGAATGGTCGATGGGATTCGTCTCGCTTCGGGCCGACAGTATTACCGACCGATACAAGTCCTTCGAAGCGCTCGACCCCGCCTATGTGACGACGGATACGATCTTGGAATTCATGAACGAAGTGGCTCGCCTGGAAACGGATCCAAGCCCTGCGTAGATGGCTTTTCAAAGCTCTTTTCAATACCGGCTCGAGACTAAGAACGTCGCCGCACGGTTTTGAGAGTTGCTCTAGTGCACTGAGTCGTTAGTTCTTCAAAGAGTACGGTCCGGTTCCTACCGGCCTTTGTGCGGTCCAACTCCTGTTTTGTCCGGTAGGA
>CAYQMZ010000947.1:0-2934 GCA_964418725.1 uncultured Pirellulaceae bacterium | reverse complement strand
AACTTCGACGACCTTGATGAAACGTAGCCGACAGTGTCCACCGTTCAGAGCTTCAAGTACTTGAGGACGTCATCATAGATACCGCCTTGATTCGAGTAGATAGCGTGATTTCTCGCGGTAGAAAACCACTCGCGCGTCGTCGGCCTCAGGCCCTTCGCGGCTCCCACCAAGTCCTTGGTGGTTAGCGGCTTGGGGACTCCCTCTTTCATTGCCTGACGCAGTTTGGCTTCGATGGCTTGATCGACAACTGCTTTCAAATCGGCTCCGGAAAACTCCGTTGTCTTCTTTGCGATCTGATCAAAGTCGACGGACTCCTGTGGCTTGCCTTGCAATTGCAGGCGTAGGACTTCGGACCTAGCGCTGCGATCAGGCGGAGGAACGAACAAGACTCGATCGAAGCGTCCGGGGCGTCGAAATGCCGGATCGACGTGCCAGGGTGCGTTAGTTGCGGCCAGCACTAGCAGTCCGTCGTTGTCCTTATCGATGCCATCCATCTCGGACAGGAACTGATTGATGACGTGCCGACCGGCACCGCTACTCATGTCGCTTCGTCGCCCGCCGAGGGCATCCACCTCGTCGAAGAAAAGCACACAAGGTTTGTTGTAGCGAGCCTGTTCGAAGATTTGCGCCAGGTTGCGTTCGCTTTGTCCTGTCCACATTTCCAAAACGTCGCTGATTCCAACTGACAGAAAACCAGCACCAATTTCTCCGGCCGTGGCGCGAGCCAAATATGTCTTTCCACAACCGGGTGGGCCGTACATGAGAATTCCACCGCCGATTTGCTTTCCGTAGGCGGCGTACATTTCAGGGTGCTGCAAAGGGTAGAGAATCTTGAGCCGGATTTCCTCTTTCAGTTCCTCCATGCCGCCGACTTCATCGAACTTGATCTTGGGCCGTTCGATTTCTGTTTCGAATCGTCCTTCGTGCTCGCCCGTGACCTCACGGATACGACCCTCGAACACATCTTGTTCTTGGTACTCTTCACCGACACCCAGTTGTTCGCCCAGCTGCTCGTCCGCCACCGACGGATCCATTTCAATCGCGAGTTTGTACTGCGCGACGGCATCTTGAACGCTTCCTGTTTTCAGCAGCAACCGAGCGAAGACCACATAGGCTTCGGCCGGTGCGTCCTGTTTGCCGCACAGATCTTCGACGACCACAAGCGCTTGGCTGGTCTTCCCCTGTTGGTCATAGGCAGACACTAATCCCAGCTTGACTTGCGGATTGTTGGGCGCGAACGACAGAGCTTGGCGATATTCGGCTTCGGCATCTTCGAATTGCCCCAGTCCCATCAGCGTCTTCGCCAAGTGCAAACGCAAGGGAATGTTGTCTGGAGATACTTCCAACGCATCGCGTAGCCCTTGAATTGCGTCGTCTTGATTCGACATTGCGAATGTTCCTAGCCGTTTGGGTGAGGAATCGGATGGCAATCTGATCGAGTCGCGGGAGCATCACGATCCATCCAGGTTAGATTCTAAACGTAGGTGCGTGCACACACATACCCATTGTAAATTCTCGCGGAAAGGCCGCGTTCTTGTGGCGTCGAGAGCGGCGGTCTCCACCATGCCGGGCATGTAGTTGAAGGATTGTGCAGCTACGCGTCGCCTTGTTGCCATCGTCGGCCAAAGATTCCGAGAGCGGAATGCTCTTGGCAAGCCTTTTGAGCGGCAACGTGGTTTGATAAGCTATTTCCCAGGCAGCAACCGTTGGCCGCGTCCTATCGAGGTCGCGGCCTTTCACATCGACGGAAGCTCGCAGACGCGCCCATAGCTCAGCTGGATAGAGCAGCGGACTTCTAATCCGCAGGTCGCAGGTTCGAATCCTGCTGGGCGTGCTTGCCATCTTTGCCAAACGCTGACCGAGGCTACTTCGTCGAATAAGGAAGTTGGACGCACCGAGATGAGTTTCATCAGCAAAGAGGACATATTCGCGATTCTTGAAGCGTTGCCGTCAGTTCGCGGCTCGACTCCTGACGACATATTGCTTATCGAACGTAAACTCGGCGTCGCGTTTCCCGCACCCTACCGACGCTTCCTCGAGGCCGCCGGCGACGTTGTTCCTGCTGGCTCGGAAATGTTCCCTCTGTCCAGCCTACCGGAACAACGCGTGGAATGGTTATCAAGCGCTGACGAGGATAACTTCCCAATCCCCAATCGTGATCTGGTCGTTTTCTTTGACCACGCGGATATGTTTGAGGCGTACTTTTTTACCGCCGACGGAACGGTTGACCCAACTGTCTTCGCGTACAATTACTACGATGGCGACGACACACCAATTCGCCAAGCGAAACTATCGGACTTCTTAGCATTGAGTCTGCTAAACGCCCTCGGGATCCAACCGTAGTGGGAGGCTTTTCACAACGATTCCCCGCGGTTACACCTTGGCTTGCTGACCAAGGTTCGCAGGGTGGTAACTCTTCTGTAGTTTTGGCCGTTCTTTGACGTCGGGGCCGATGTCGTAAAATCCCTCTGTTGTCCGCTGAACGAGCTACGAGTTGACGTGGCCGTCGAATTCATCCAGCCAAGCGAGTGAAGGTGCGCGCTAGTTGACTTTTGCAACATACAGATGTTGTGGGACGGGTGAACTACGAGAAAGCGTTCATTTGGGAGGAAATGCAAACCGACCGCGTATCATTCGATGATTTTGCCACACCAAAGGAATTCCGCAAACACCTTCCAGCTTGGTTCGGGGGCAGGTTCACCGTCCGGCACCGAAGCGAAGAATTCACACGCCGCCTCAAGGAACGCTGGGATGTCACCATTGGCCCAACCGAGAGCACCTTTGAGCATGTATCGCTGCGGGTCATCAGACTCGATACTGGACGCCGACGCACGCTCAGCGGCGAGCGCCATCACGAAGGCAACGAACGTTTCGTGGTCCTGTACAGCTTCGAGGAGTTCACCCGTGTCACGCACTTTCGGATAGCGTCCCACT
>CAYQMZ010000946.1:0-2935 GCA_964418725.1 uncultured Pirellulaceae bacterium | reverse complement strand
CACGAAGTCTTGAAGGCTCCGTAGTGCGGCCAAGTTCATCCCGGATTCGGGCGGATCGAGGACGTAATAGAAGACTTGTCCCAGTCCGGGCGCATCGGGACCAAGTTGTGGAACGATGCCTTCGGGAAGCTGCGAAGCCGCCGTTCCAAGTTGCTCTGAAACGCGGCTTCTGGCCCAGTAGAAATCAATCTCGTCCTTAAACGTCACTTGGACGAAGCTGTATCCGAACATGCTCTTGCCGCGAACGGACTCCGCTCCTGGAACGGCCAGCAACGAAACACTCAGCGGGTACGTGACTTGGTCCTCGATATCCTTCGGCGACCTTCCAGGCCACGACGTAAGGACGATGACTTGGTTTTCGCCAACGTTTGGAATCGCGTCGATCGGAATGCTCTGGTAGCTAAACCAACCAAAGACCGAGATCCCAGTTGTGAGCAATAGAACCAACCAGGGCTCTTTGACGCAAAATCGGATGATGATCGAAAGCATAGCTATTTCACCTTGCTTTCGAGTGGCCGAGTCGTTGCCATGTTGCGGACCGTTTCGCCGCAATTGAGCATCTCGCTGCCCCAGTACGGATTCACCAACTCCCCTTCGCTTTGCATCCAGTCACCGCCGCCACCGGGCACCATCGGGCAGAACATGTGCACAAGTTTTTCGGCGGTTGCGTCTCCACGCGCAATCGTGGCGGCGCGAAGCAATGCATGACTTAGAGGTCGGAATCCCTCACGTGACTTTTCCAAAGAACCGCTGATACGCTCTACGGATCGCTTGGCCGATTGAAGGTGGCTCTGCGCCGTGTCGGGCACCCCCGGGAGCTCAACTAACTTGCCAAGTGCATCGTCCAGACTGTTAATCGCGACAGGAGGCGGTGTCTGGTCAGCTGCAAGCGACTGCTGGATCGCGAAGTAAGCATCAAAAGCTCGATCAAACTGCTTTCCGCTCTCACCGGCAAGTCGAATCGGTTGGGCAACCGGCAGTTCCAGTGGTCCCGGTGGGTACATCGTCGCTTTGCTGGGATCCATCAAGGAAGGATTACCTGCTAGCTGCATTTGGGAGTCGATCAGGAAATTGCCGTTGGTCGCGACGGTCTCACCGGCCGATATGCCTTCCAGGATTACGGCACGATCATCAGTCATCGGTCCCATCGTGACTCGGCGTATCTCGAAACGACCTGGGTCGGTTTCGACGTAGACGACACTGTTGTCACCGGTCATGAGCACGGCGTCGCGAGGAACCGTGACGACTTGCTGTTTGGGGAGTGGTGTGCCTACGTAGCCAAGTTGGGAGGTCGGAATCAAAGGCATGCCACAGATCGGACAATCACCTGGTTGCTCGCGAATGATCTGAGGGTGCATCGGGCTGATGAATTTGTTGGCGAGCGCCGGATCGTAGACACGGTCCTGACGAACCGCCGGCACGAATACTCTCGCCGTCGCGTAGTCGCCCGGCCTGAGCTTGCCATCGGGATTCAGCATTTCGACTCGCACGGAAACCGTTCGCGTCTTCGGGTTGACCGTGGGATCGATGAAAGCAACGCGGCCTGTGAACACGACTCCAGGCATCGACGACACTTCGGCTTCGGCTTGCTGACCGAAGCGTATTCGCGCGGCATCGTCTGGGAATAGATCCAGCATCAACCAGACCGACGATAGATCGGCAATGCGATAGATCTTGTCGCCCGTTTCGATGTAGTCGCCTTCAACCGCGAGTTTTTCGATGACTGTCCCATTGATGGGAGCCCGAACACGAACACGGCTCTCCGCTTTACCACGTGCTCGCAGTTCGTCGACTTGCTCCTCGGTCAGCCCAAGCTCGATCAGCTTCTGCTTCGATAGCTCGCGGAAATTCGAGTTTCCCCCCAAGCGTTTCAGTCCTGTGCCTTGGGTCGCGGTTAGATATTCGACCTGAGCTGAATACAAGTCTGGGCTATAAATCAAAGCTAAGTCATCGTTCTTCGCGACCGGTACACCGACGTAATTCGCATAGAGTTTCTCAATCCGACCACCTACGTACGCAGAGATCGTTGCCAGTTTGCTTTCGTCGTAGCCGATCGAGCCAATCGTACGTATGGTTTGCGAAACAGGTCCGAGTTTTGCTTGTGCAGTTTGGATACCAATCAAGCGTCTTGCAGCTGGTTCAATGGTGACGGAAACACCATCGCCGCCACCGCCACTGGTTGCCTCCACCAACTCCATCGCACAAACGGGACAACGTCCGGCCTCTGTAGATGGAGGCGTACACATCATCGGACAGATGTACCGATTGCCGGAACTCTCTTCGTTGGCCGAAGGCGACTTTTTGGAGCCGGCGGCAGGTACCAACTTCATGGCGCAGATTGGACAGTTGCCAGGCTCGTTCTGCCGTATCTGGGGATGCATTGGACACGTGAAACTAGTTTCGCCTTCGTGATTGTAAGCAGCCCCGGTGTCTTCGGCCATTTGCCCACCGGCTTGTATCCAACCGCTTCGCTGTGCAACACCAACGAGCGCGATCCCACCAGCAAACACGGCCGCCAAGATTCCAGCGTGGACCAACGATCTGCCGACCCATCGAAGACCCGCAAAACGTGAACGCTTTGGCGCCGCTTTCAACGACGAAGCCTCAGCCGCCGACGCGTCGACGACACCTTCGTTGTCTCCAGTGGGATTTTCTTTATCACTCATGGCTTAACTCAAAATTGCATTGCGCCGGACGAAGAACGGAGCGAGGTATTTCTACCTAGCGTTCTCGCAGCATTCCGAACGGCGGACTGAGCGACTACTCGCCAGAGTGGCTGGAGTGGTCGTGATCCGCATCCGAGTGAACGGCATCCGAGTGGACCGCTTCCGAGTGGACCTTGGCGAAAGCGACCGCCTGTTGCTCAGCTGGCATCGCGGACCATTTTTCAGGGCAACCATCACAACAAAAACCGATGGTTTCGCCTTCGTAGTTG
>CAYQMZ010000945.1:0-2936 GCA_964418725.1 uncultured Pirellulaceae bacterium | reverse complement strand
CCCACCGCATACGGATACCCGAGCACTCGGGCCGCGTCTCGCCCGGCGGCTCGAAGACATAGCTGCCCTCCCGCGCTTCCCAATCGTGTTCGAGATAGTGCCAGCGGCCCTTGATAACGAACCCGTGCACCGGTTGCGGGTGGCGGTGGCGAGATTGAAGGTGAATTGACGGTGGAGCTTGACGTCGATGTGCTGCTGGAAGCAACTGATGACGGCGTGGAAGCGTTCCTGTTGGATAGTTCCGGAGTAACGGCGGAAGTCTACGTGAATGGCGAGACCGATTTTTCCGGATAGTTGGGTGTCCTCGGTGCTGAGTTTGCGGGTGATCTGATCATCGCAGGTAACGCATCAAACCCGCAGGCTAACAACCCCGCGAAGATCACGTCTGGGCTGCAGGACCAAGCCAGCGGACGCTACGCATTGGATAGTTCGGCCGATTACTTCATAGAAACTTCTGCAACCGGTCAACTGCTCGCGCAATACGAGTTCACGGTCACGCCAGACGGGCCAACGGATGATTTCTTCTTTGAGATCGATGACTTGGGAGACAGCGTGGATTCGTTGACGGTTACGAGTACGCCTGATTTTCGCGGCCTGATGGATGGCTTCGAAATCGGCGACAACCTCTCCGCCGTCCCTGATGCGTTGCTGGATATTTTGCAGGCCATTCTTGACGCCACGAATGGCGACTCGGGTATCTTTGGCGAAGGCTTTCCTGTCATTGGCAAGTTGCTCGCAGGTGACGGTAATTTCTTGCAAGACGTTTACGAAAAGCTGGTCGTCGAGTTCGACAGAGTCGTGAACTTTGATCCAACGGTTCTTGAAACGTTCTTGGAGTCTGCGCTAGCCAATGCCTTTGGTATCCAGAATCGCGACGTCTTTGATATCGACTTGAGTGATCCAGACGATATTCGCTTGAAACTGGACCTTTCCGGTACAGCGTTCGAGTTGTCGAAGGAGTTCAATACGGACCTGGGCTTCGCAGCGATCGGTGCGTCGCTTGATACCACGTTCGAAATCATTGGCAGCTACGACGCTGTCTTGACGTTTGGCTTCAGTACTGACCCTGACATCGGACTGTACCTGGATACCAGCAATGAAGACCTAAGCGTCGACATTGACGTGAACCTGGCGGGCGAGGATGGAGTTCCCGATTTTGAAGGTTGGTTGGGAGGCGGCTTCATTGCCGTACAAGTCGAAAACGTAGGCGACGATACGATATTCCACGGCCAGTATAGGATCGATCTGACCGAGCCGAGCGGTGATGACAAGCTGACCGTGGAAGAGGCACTCAACGGCAACGGTCCTTTCATCGACCGCGATACGAGTGGACTGAAAGCTCATACCGGACCATCCGAAGGCGACAAGATACAGCTCGAAATCGCTGTCGAAGCCACTGAGTGGGCACCGTCGCTTTACGCCGTGCTTGAGTTCGAATGGCAGTTCGATGGATTTAGTTCGAACATTTCACCGCCGTCCGTGCAATACAGCGATGTAGGTATCGATCTGGGCGGCTTCATTGGTCGAAACTTCTGTCCGGTCATCGAAGGTGTTTCCAACGTTCTAGACCCTCTCGACCCGGTTGTTGATATCTTCGCAACGGAAGTCCCCTACGTGTCCGATGTCTTAGGCCCCACGACGATCCTGGACATGGCGAAGGCAGCCGAAACGGGGCTGGACTTCCTGCCGGGAGACAGCTTCGATCGACAACGTGAGCAATTGGACAGAATGAACCGGTTTGTGTCGATTCTGACCACAATCGACGAGCTGGGGCAAGTCTGCAATACAACCAACAGTGCGCGAATCAGTCTCGGCAGCCTAGCCTTCGACGGCCTCAATTCTGACCTTCAAGAAATTGGCACCGAGTGGCTGGAAGAAAATCTCGACATCGATATTGACGACGTCATTGATCAGGTCGAAACCAATGCCAGCGACCTCGTTGAGGCGACGAACAATGTCAATTTTGAAGGTGGAAAGATTGAGTTTCCTATCTGGGAGAACCCACTCTCGGCATTCGAATGGCTGCTCGGCATTCGCCACGTGCCAATCGTGACGCTGGATGTTGCTCAACTCACAGTAGACCTGGAGTTACCGCTCGGTTTTACACTCGGCCCCGTTACTGCTGGGCTCAAGGGTTCCTTGTTGGTCGAAGCCGGCATCTCGGTTGGCTACGACACGATGGGATTCTCGGACTACTTCGAATCAGGTAAAGAAGGTGACCTCTTCAACGGCTTCTACATTAGCGATACAGGCGATGCGACTGGCGAGGGCGACGATATTCCGGAGGTCAGCGTGACGGGTGGACTCGCCTTGTTTGCGAAGGCAGGGATCGATGGCATTGCCGAAGTCGAAGTGTCCGGTGGGCTCTATGCGGACGTGAACTTGGACTTGCTGGACCACGACGAGGACGGTCGCATGCGAGGCTACGAATTCCAAGACACACGTGGCTGCATTCGCATCGACGGAGGCGTGGAAATCTCCGCGAAGGTGGAGGCGAAAGCCTTTGGCGTCTTCGAAAAGGACTGGCCGATCGGCAAGCCCTTCGACATCGCGAAGTTCGACCGGACGTATTACTGCATCAACACGGACGAAACCCTGGCGGAGCTTGACGAGAGCGATGGAACACTGACGTTGCTGATGGGAGATCGAGGTTCAGAACGCAGCATCGCTGAGTCGGAGGTGGACGAAGACTTCACACTCAGCCGTGACGGCGACAAGCTGCTGATCTCCGCATTCGGTGGTATCCAGATAATCGATGACGCCTTTACAAGCAGCGGCGAAGCCAATCTAGTCAAGCAGATCATTGCGAACGCGGGGAGTGGCAACGACACGATTGAATTCCTCGAGTTTAGTAACGAGGCTGACGGAGTTAGCAGCAGCATCATCGTGCCCGCCGAACTTGACGGAGGAGAGGGTGACGATCGTATCTACGCCGG
>CAYQMZ010000944.1:1703-2936 GCA_964418725.1 uncultured Pirellulaceae bacterium | reverse complement strand
GCCGATGATGGCGGCGATGCCCAGCGGATTCAAGATCTTCGCAATCTGCTCGCCCTCGGAATCCTTACAAACAACTCCGTATCCGCCCCCAGGCACAACCACCACGGCAGGGACAACGGGACGACCGGCCGCTTCAAAAAAATCCTTGGGGCTGCGGATGTAGATTTCTGCCCGTGAAACGTTACCCGTGCATCCGCCGTTAACTTCCGGACCAGTTAGGCCGTTTTCTTCCTTAGGTCCAGGTGCGGGCCAGATGGGAAGTCGCCCAGACCACTCAATCCGCTGCGCCTGTTCATCCTCGTAGTGATAAGCGTCTTGGCCCCAAGCGCAGGAAAGAGAAAGACAAACCAAAACAACAACGGTCGAGCGAATTTCTTGCATAACGATCTTGTCCAAGACGACCGAACAGTACGCTGCCATACAGTGGCGTTACTCGACTATATCGGAGGCGGCCTATCAATAAAACCGTCAGTTCTCCCTGCCGACGCAAACCGTCATCGCAGTCGAAACACTGTGAAAAAGCCATTATCGAATCGCCCAATCAGTTTCGCTACGTCGATGCCCTACGACTCGTTAGCATGGACAGTGTGCCCATAACGCCAACACTCATTCCAGCAAGTGGCCGATGTCGCAATTCCCAAGTCTGCAACTTGACGTCGAAGAGGACGAGAACGAATCGCCGATCCTGCGATCGCTCAAATCCTGGTTGAGCTCTGCGGCAATTCATTTGGCGTTGCTGTTGGCATTAGTACTCTGGACGATCCCAATCGTCGAACATGGCACGCTTGACCTCACCGCATTCCTCGGTGATTCGCCCGCGGAAGAGTTCGACGAAATCTCGTTCGCACTCGACGATTCGGAGTCTGAGACGGATGACATCGAGGCGGCTCCCATAGTGATGGAGTCCTTGGCAACTGAGGAATCGTTCTCCGAGCCAACGCTGGAAGATGTTTTCACCGAACCAGCGTCAGAACAACAAGACACCTCGCAAGTAGAACGTTCTGCCACCAAGTCGCAGCAGCCCGATATCGCTTCTTCCGTCGATGGCACGGGCACCGTCGCGGACGCAACCTCCGTCGAAGCCGCCGTGGACAGGATCACCGGCGGAATTCGCGGCGCACTCAGCGAAGGAGATGTGATGGTCGTTTGGCTGTTGGATGCATCACTGAGCCTCAAAGACGACCGCCGTCGCGTCGCCGGTGCCTCGTTGGCTGTGTTGTTCGGCGAAGACGA
>CAYQMZ010000944.1:0-1693 GCA_964418725.1 uncultured Pirellulaceae bacterium | reverse complement strand
ACTCAGCACCAGCTACGAAACACCGTCGTTTCCTTCGGACGTCGGGTCTCTGAACGCCTCGCGCCGACGACAAAACCAAATAGTGTCCTGCAGGCGATCCAAGATGCACCGACGGACAAGACGGGCGTCGAAAATGTGTTCGCCGCAGTCAGCAAGTGCGTCACCAAGTATCGCCGTGTCTGGAAAAAGAACTTGATGATCGTGGTGTGGACGGACGAGTCTGGTGACGATGTCAAATTGCTAGACAAGACCATCCGCCAATGTGTGAACAGTAAAGTAAGCGTTTCGGTCGTTGGTCCATCGTCCGTGCTGGGCGCCGACACCGGTCTGCACGCCTACGTGGATCCCCAGGGACAATTCCATTTGCTTCCTGTTCAACGCGGACCAGATTCCGCGATGCCGGAGCGGCTGAATCTACGCTACTGGCACCCGCTGAGTCGTTTCACGTTTCCAAGAGGTCGCGTCGGCTCGTGGATTGGCGGTCCCTATTTGGCTGGTATCGCATCAGGTTTCAGTCCCTATGCTCTCACTCGACTTTCCATGGAAACGGGTGGCAGCTACACAATCTTTGATCGCCGCGAAGACCGAGCTCCGTACGATCTAGACCGTCTACAGGCGTATGCGCCGCAGTACTTGGATTCGGCAGACTACAAAGCGAAAATCAAGCGTCACCCACTGCGTCTGGCCGTACACAAGGTCGTCGCACTGACGTCCAAGTCAAAATTGACTCCGCCGCCGATGGCTCTCTTTGGCGCGCAAGGAAACAATCGCAATCCTGTTTTCCCATATCTGACGCCAGGCCAATTCGCCAGCAAATATCGAGCTTCCCAATCACGGTTAGATGGCCTCGCCAAACGATACAGTGACAAAGTCGAACAGGCGCTGGCCTTGGTCAGCGCCGGTGGTGACGCACGAAACGGCGGCATGATCTCTGAGTACTCACAAGAAGAGTCTTTACGTTGGCGAGCTTGGTACGATCTGACGCGAGGGCGGTTGCTGGCGTGTTCGGTTCGGGCGGCCGAGTATCGACTGACCATCGCAAATCAGTCGTTTCCTAAGGGGACCAATGCCGTCACCTTCCACCCAGATCCATCGTTGAAGTCCAATAGTACCGAGGTCGATCGGAGAGTGAACGAGGCGATCGAGTTGTTGGAACGATGCGTTCGAGAGAATCCCAACACACCGTGGGAATACCTCGCGCGGCAAGAGTTGGCTCACGGTTTGGGACTGCGGTCTAACCCTAGACAGCTCTCACGCATCTCAACTCCCGGAAGAACTCCGGCCAAACGTGCTTTGCCGAAATTCTAGATTGCATGCAGACAAGCGAATCAAATCGGGCAGTTCGCCTTTGTTCGAACGCAGTCACACAATGGCGACTGCGGCTCCCGTTGTGATACTCTCGACCGACGCGTCGACGATCAACTGGCCGATGCGCGACGTCTCGATGGAATTCGGGCCATCGATCGGCTTCCCAGTTTCCAATGCCTCAACCATCTGTTGGACGGGGTTCTGATTTGGCGACTTGACCTCGTCGACGGGAATCAATTCGCCCTCTGGATGGCTGGCTGATTGCAAGAGGACTGTTTTCTCATAGTCATAGCAGCTCACAGTTCCCTCGGTCCCCACGATCACGAAGCCACACTTTGGTTGAGGCTGATGCGTCCAAGGATCCGTATAGGTACCCCAACGCGTT
>CAYQMZ010000943.1:0-2950 GCA_964418725.1 uncultured Pirellulaceae bacterium | reverse complement strand
GTTCCATCTGGAGCAAACGGCTCGCCGGATCGATGTGATCCGACAAGTCAGTGATTGGACGGGCGACCTGACCATTTAGGCTGAACCAAACCGGCGAAGCGGCCAGAGCCTCGCTATTGCTTGAGAAAAATGCGTTGTCACCAACGACCGTTAGGTGCGTGACGTTAACCGAGATTTCCTGATGACCAGGATTGAGATCGGCCAGCAGTCTGGTTCCTGACTCTGTGCCATCTGTGATCCAGGGCTCTCGGCCATCTGCATCAGCTTCTCGTGGCAAGGCAATGATCTTGTCGCCGAGGATCCCAACAGGTTCGGTCGACAAACCAAGACTGCGATTGTCGTAGAATTTGGATCCGTCGAATGTCCCATCTGTTACGAATACGGTTCTTGGGCGTTCGATGATTACGCTCTCCCCAACTTTGTGAATTCGGAGCGAATTACCGCGAGCGGCCGTCATGCGAGTAGCATGCTCAATCGAGTCGGGCGAATCTGTTCGAAAAGCAACGGCATTGGATTGGCTTGTTGCGTTCGTTGGTTCGAATGCCCCCAGCAACCGGTGTTCGCCATCGTCGCCAACGAATTCAATGGTCTCTTGGGATCGAGGCCCGGCGACATACACAAAACCGTCCGCAACTCGTTCGATGCGAAAAGGTGAGACGTTACCAGGAATGCCAAGCAGTTCCTCGGCAGGACCTGTCGCAAATGCAGAGCCGTTGCTGACGAAGAGTTCGAACTGTTCTTCCCTGCCGTCAAAATAGAATAGGAGGTCGCCAACAACGCGCGCGAACCGCAAGTCTTCGCGTAGGGCTTGGAGTTCTCGTGTTCCTTCAGGAGTCCCATCTGAGAACACTAGGAGGTTTGGCTGGTCGACACGCTCTACTATGAAACTGATCTGGGATCCCATTCGACCAATGCCATGTACGTTTCCTGAGTCTGCATCAAGCAGGGTGGTAATTTCACCAGACGGGATGTCCAGACGATTGACGGACCAGGTGGCAGCCGTGGTGCCAGATATCATCATCCTAGACAGATAGATCAACGCTGAAGGTAGAGCACCCAGGATCTTCGCCACCGAGTGTGGTGGTAAGGTGGCAACTTGCTTCGTGCCTACGATTGTCCCGTCTGTCTGCCACAATGCGTTGTCATCGTTGCGCGGTGCGGTCGGAATGAAGTACGCGACTTCGCGGTCAGGATCGGAGAAGTAGGGCGACTGCCTGTCTTGGAATGCTGAGCGTCGAGACAACGAAACAGGTAACTCATACGTTGTTGCTGTATCGATATCGAAGACTTGAGAGTAGTGGAGCAGCCGATTACCCAAACGCGTGGTCGGATCAGATCCGCGTCTTGTTTGCCCAGAGGTCGGTCCGAATGGTTCGGCCGATTGCTTCCCAACTGTGCCATCGGGCTCAACTTGCCAGACGCCCACGTTGTCTGAAAACAGAAGAAGACTCCCGTCTTCCAAAGGCTCGAACCGAGCAATCTTTGTTGAACGGGGTTCGGTATCACGTAGTCCCGCCAAGAGGTCAACGGCCAACATTTGCCGTTGCTCCAAGGTCTCAAATCCAATCATGAAATCGTCTTGATCGGTTAAGCCACGCCCCTAGCTTAAAAGTAGCCAAACTGACACGGTCAGGCAACGCAAAATCGGGGCTAACCGTCACGGCGGGACATGCGAAGTCGCTCGGCTCGTTTCGTTCGCTCGCCATATCATTGGCCATTTGATGAACGGGCTGCGATACTTAGGTTGAAGGGGGAGTGGCAACGCATTCCGAGTGGAGCACATCACTAAGGGGGACTTACCCAACGGCGGCAAATGCCGCGGGTAAACCGAGTATGAAATCGATGAACGGTCAACGAGTGATCGCAGCACTTGCCATCTTGATAGGCGGTTCAGTGGCTGCAGGTCAGTTGATAACGCTACCAACTGGACTCTCGAATGGTGACGAATATCGCCTGGCGTTTCTGACGTCCCTTATGAGAGATGGCCAGGCACGTGACATTGATGTCTACGATTCGTTTGTGCAAAATGTCGCAGCCTCCTCTCCCGATCTTGCGATGTTGAATCTTGAATGGAAAGCGCTCGCTTCGACACGCGAGGTAGATGCCAGAGACAATACGGAATCGAATCCCTTTAAAGACGGTCTTGGCGTACCAATTTATCTATTAGATGGCGACCTGCTTGCGCCCAACTACGCGTTGCTTTGGGATCCGTTGGAAGCCCCAATTAGTCGCATGTTCAATGTCAATGAGCTCGGAGAAGTTATGCTGGAGTCTACTGGAACTGAATTCCAGATAGATGACGGATTGCTCGTGTGGACTGGAAGCAATCCCAACGGGACGGCAACTCAGCAGCCCTTAGGGCAGCGGGGACGTGCCGTGGGATCCGGCAATGCAACCGCATTGCAACCCCATTGGATATCCGCTGAAGGCACGAGCTCGGTGAGAGAATTGCCACTCTATGCTTTGTCCGAGGTGATCTCTGTGGTTCCAGAGCCCAGCTCAGGAACGTGTGTAGCGATGCTGTGCGTGTTGGGTTTCTCTGTCTGCCGCAAAATTTCGGTAGGGAGGAACCCGTAGCGAAGTGACTTGCTGTTCTGCACCTGTTGATGATGTGCGACGCGGACACTCAACGCTCAACCAGCAAGAGAGAAGAAGCCAAAGCTCGTTTATTGCGCGTTGCAAACGAATTTGCTGGGCTAGTGGCGGCAAGTGCACACGGGCTTAACCTGTACGCGACGTGCCGCCACAACAGCGTCATCACTTCTTGGCCAAGTTGCGTCGCAGCACGATCAAACCAAAGAAACCGATCAACATCGAAAAGTTTGCCCCCGGTTCTGGTACCGCACCGGACATATAGAAGTTTACGCCTTCAAAGACTTCACTGCCGACGTGGCGCCCTAGTTCTCGACCGTAGACGTCGCCTTCGTGGAAGTGGATGCCGCCGTATAGT
>CAYQMZ010000942.1:0-2961 GCA_964418725.1 uncultured Pirellulaceae bacterium | reverse complement strand
ATCGTATATAGCGGAGTGGCCAGGCGATCCAGTTGCCGAGCGGCTTGCTGCGGCGGAACTTTCGGCGCAAGTGCCCGTTGCGCACCGTCGCTAATCAAGATCACCGCGGCGATTCGCTTGCCCGTATGTCGCTGCAACGTGTCGTTCAGCGCCAGGCCAATGTCCGTTTGTTCGCCGACGGGCTGGGATCGAATCGAAAGACTGTCGCCGGATTCTGGTTGAGCTGCAGCAGAGAACCCAACGAGCTCGACCTGAAAACTGTCACCCATGTCAGCCAGTTTGGGCTTGGCTGCCTGCAGAATCGACATCTGCTGTTGCCATCGCGTCTTGCCGCCTTCGCCGTCCCGGTGTGTCATGCTGGTGCTCGTATCGAATAGCACCGTGACCTCAGCGGACTGAGCCTGTTTTTCAGTCCGAATATACGTTGGCCGCAACATGGCCAACAACAACATGAGAGCGATCAACGCACGCAACGCATTCAGTGTGCGTTGCTGAGGTGGCGTAAGGCGTCCGAACGAGGGCCGCAGAAACAGAATCGCGACCAGCATCAGTCCAAGTGCACCGGCCCACAGAGGATTGCCAAAGATCGGTTGAAGTTGCCAATGTGATGTCATTTAAGCCGCCCGCTTCATAGATGGAGACTGGGGCGATGACGGCGTCGAATAGAACCGGTTAGACAGCAGGTGCTCGACACCCAGCAAGCCCACCACAATCAACACCAAGAAGGGAAACAATTCACGACCGACACGGGCTCGACCAATTCCACGGTTCAACTCGTCCGTACCACGGGCCAACGTGTGGGTGTTTTTGCCTAGTAACTCTTCCAGCTTCGAGGTATCCAATCGGCTTAAGTCGGTCGCCTGTGTCGGAAGGTTTGTAGAAAACCCAATTCCAAGTTCCGTGGGATCAGTCGGCTTCAGTCGATAAGTACCAATCTGCTCGGTTGTGGAGATCGTTACCGTGCCGTTTTCTCCGCGAACGTTTTGCCAGTCGCCTTGGGGGCTGACGAGTTGCCAAGTGGTCTCCGCAACCGACGTGGCGGCTTGATCAGTACCGTTAGTGGCGACATTGACGGTTTGCCCCACGCTATGGTTCCAGGTTTGTTGGGAGTGTTGAGCTAGGTGTTGAAAAAGGCCTGTCGTCAGCATGAAGAACGGTAGCGGAACGTCTGTCGAGACGAGATCGTTCCATTGTTTTCGATTGCGGTTGTTAGCCTCATCCGAGACAGGTGTCGTCATGACAACAATGCGACCTTCTCCTAGCGTCGATTCGATCAGCATTGGTTGATTGTTGCTGAATCGAGCAACAACGTTGGAGCCTGGCCGTAAGTCGTCGAACATCCAGTGCTCATAGATTGGCGACTCATCCCATGCAATCAGATCTTCGTAGCTTCGAAATACCGAAAGGATCGGGTGTGCTGTATTTTTCAAGGAAACCAGCAACCAATTGTTGGGCGTGGTTCTCCAAATTCGGCGGATGTCACCGGGAAGCAAATTCTTTGCCGCTTGGTTGAAGGCATCCACGGGCGTCACGTTCCTGCCAAGAAACAACGCCAAAGAGCCGCCGGATCGCACGTAGCGTTCTAGCTCGGCCCAGTGCTTTTTATCCATTTGGGTTGGGTTCAGGAGGGCGACTACCGAAAAGTCGGAAAGCACTCGCTGTCTGTTCGAGCGAGGCGCTGAGGCGGACGAGGCTGCACGCGCGCGGCTCGGGTCTAGCGCGGCAGGTCCCGGTAACTGCCCCAGCAACTGGTTGGGTTCGACGATGTGGCACTCGTATGCGGATTGACCCTCCAGTTCATACTGATCCGGACTAATCGCCTGCTTCACGGGCTGTGGGTCGGCACCATCGAATTTGACCAGCAGGACTGGGAACGGAGGCCTGACAGAAACCGTAAAATAGCGTACGTCGTCAACGCTCAGGCCATCGCTCGATCGAAGTCGAACTTGTCCGTGGTGCACGCCGGGCTGCAATCCGATAAGTCGCGGAAAAGAGACGGGCTGATTGTTGCCTGATTGAATTTGATAGGTGCGGCGCTTGCGGGTAGCTAACTCAGGTACAAGCAATTTGCCATCAACCATGACCGGCCGAGTTGGATCTGGCTCCTCAATTGCCACTTCAACATCGACCTCACCATCAACATTTAGGCTGATGATTTCAGTTTCCAGCTCAAGCGGTTGGCCACTCGCCAGCGAATCAGCCGACAGTGTCAGTTGCCCCAACCGCACATTGCGTGGGCTTTCGACGCCTAAATCCAGTACGAAAAGCGAGATGTCCGTTTCCCGCTCCAGGCGGTCGCGAATCGGTTGAAGTGCACGTTTTTGCCAGACCTGGCTGCTCATTTCAGAGAAAACGTAAACCTCTTTCCGTTTGTCGTTTCGGTCACTGACAAGTTCTAGTCCACGCTGGACCAATTCCGACAACGGAAACTCGAAGTCCAGTACATTCAATGCATCGACCGACGTCGCGGCTACGCCAATATCAACGGAAAACGCGCCCATGTTTGCACCGTCAAGCACCGCAACTTCGCTGTCCGGCGGTAGCTGCTTCATCAACTGCAGTGCCATCTCCTGGGCCTCGTCCAGTCGAGTCTTATTCTCGTGACGCAATCCCATGCGTGGTGACGTATCGAAAACAAGCACGGCTGCAACTGGTGCATTGGCGTCGCCCAGATTTCCGTTTTGGCCAGCCGTCATGCCGCGATAGGAAAAGTAGGCCGCTCCCACCAGCAGCAGCAAACTTGCCACTCCTGCGACAGCCGAAATCAGGTGGCTCTTTCGCTGCAGCAAGCTGTAGCAGAATACGACGATCGCCAATGGAGCCAACACGCCCAGGAATAGGGCTCTTAGCCAGTAACCCATTGCGGCAGAGTCGACGGTCGGCCGAGCAAACAGCGTAGCCAACAAACCAATGGCCGCCATTCGCAGCGCCAACAACAGCCAGTTGCGCAGTTGCATCTGA
>CAYQMZ010000941.1:0-2979 GCA_964418725.1 uncultured Pirellulaceae bacterium | reverse complement strand
CGATATGGCAGCACCGCAGGTTGGGATTTGGGACACACTGACTAGCGACTTGGTGGTCTCGACGTTCATTGACGATGAAGCCGAGCTGCGCGATGGCCTGTTCATCAAGCCAATCGATCCTGTGGTCCTGTCGCCTGGAACCTATACCGTTGGAGCAGAGTTCTTTTCGGGTAAGGAGCCATTCATTGCCTTATCCGATGTTCAATCAACGTCCGGGATCTCCCCGTTGACACCACTTCGCGCACGCGAAAGTGGGTTTTCGATTCCGTCCGTCGCGCGGGCGACGATACCGCTCGCCTTGGGGCCCAATCTTGTCATCGAACAACCAACGATTGCACTGACGGAACCGACTGGCGGCCTCATATCGCAACGCCAAGTCAGTGGCATGGGGACGATTCGAGTCGCTGGCTTGCTGAACGACGCGACTTCGGCGCAGATTCGAGCGGTACCGATCGAAGAAGGCCCATCTACGTCCTGGCAGACCGTGCCAACCACAAACGGGCAGTTTGCCGGAGACCTTGAACTGCCGGGTGGCTGGTACCAGCTTGAAGCACGAGGGCTAAAGAATGGTCAGACGGTTGGCCATACGACAACGACGCGTCCAGTTGGCGTTGGAGAAGTGTTTGTCGTCGCTGGGCAGTCGAATTCCGCAAATAGCGGATGGCCTGCGCTGGCTCCGACCGACGGACGCGTGTTCGCATTGAACGCCTCAGGAACTTGGCAGTTCGCCGCGGACCCTCAACCTTTGGCGGAAGGGTCGGGCGGATCTCCGTGGCCCGTGTTTGGCGATCTACTGGCGAATCAACTGGACGTTCCTGTTGGCATCGCGTCGGTGGGGTGGGGCGGCACCAGCGTGGAACAATGGTTGCCTGGTCAGGTCGGTCCGGACACGGAACCACTTTACAACCGCATAGCTGGCGTCTTGGAGATGCTGGGCCCATACGGTGCTCGGGCAATTCTTTGGCATCAAGGCGAAACCGATGCGCTGAATAGAACCGATCGCGAAACTTACAGGCAGCATTTATCTGCAATCATTGAGCAGTCTAGAATCGACGCGGGGTTCGAGATTCCCTGGGGCGTCGCGTTAGCTGCGTTTCAGCCTCAGAACCCACCGGCCGCGAATCCGATCATCTTGGATGGACAACAAGACGTGATTCGTGATGATCCTTTAGTGTTCCCTGGCCCCAATACAGATCTGCTTGGCCCCGAGTTACGCTACGACAGAATTCACTTTAATGAAGAGGGCTTACGCGAGCATGGGGCGCTTTGGGCGAAGGCCGTGGAGCCACTCTTCGAAGTTGGTGAATTCCTGGACGCAGATTTCGATGAAAACGGATCGGTGGGCAATGCAGACTTCTTGCTCTTAGCTGACCAGTTTGGGAGTATCGTCAATCCACCCGGGGCAGATCCTGATTTGGATGGAAGCGGGATCGTGGACTTCGCTGACTTTCTGTTGCTTTCGGCGACGTATGGAGAGCCAATGGTTGTCGCGATCTCTGTGCCTGAACCGAACGCATTATTCTGGCTTCCGTCTCTTCTAGTGTTGTTTGGGGTGTCGCACCGAAACACGAGAACTCGGCGATTGCGCTCGCGTCTGTGACGGAGCGGTTTGGGCGTGATTCCGGAGCACTTTTTATGGCAACATTACTAGATCAGTTTCGACACGCTATCCAAGCATCAGACCTTGTGACTGCTAAACAGTTGCTTGAGCAGGACTCCGGGTTAGCTGGCTCCGAAGATTATCATCCGCTGTACGATGCGGCGATTGAGGGGAATTATGAGCTTGCAAAGTTACTGTTGGACTATGGTGCGGACGTCGATATTCCATGCCAGCGAGGAACCGGTGGCGCCGTGCATGAGGCCGTGGTTCGTAAGCACTACGACATCGCCAACTTGTTGTACGATCATGGAGCGGCAGTTGATTCCACACCGGACGCCTGCACGCCAACCGTAGATGAACTGTACATTCTCGCCATGAACGCCGGCGGGGCAGCCGAATTGGTGCGTTTGGGTTTCGAGGACCATCTGGGCCCCGCACAGGTTGAAGCTCTGTCCGACGATGCGCCGGACGTTGTGAAACTGTTTTGCCGCGTGTTGCGGATGGGCGGAAAGCCGACGCTGTCCTCGTTAGTGCGGCAGCAGAACTACAACGTGATCCGCGACCTGCTGTCGAAATGTCCGGAGAGCCCAGCTGATCGATATGACTCGCCGCCCGGTCCTGTCTTCACAAAGATTGTCGACGCAGCCAGTTGGCTGGGTTACCCGGAGATTCTTGAGTTGTGTCGAGAGCAGCAACCGGAATTGTATGCTGCGGACACTGCCCGCAGCTGTGTTTGTCGAGCGATCGGAAGTCACAATCGAGACGGCTGCCACGCAGAGTACTTCCGGCTGATTGAAAATCAGCTGAGATTCCTGCAGGAGCGAGGTGAACTCGACCATGCGTTGATGTCGCCATTCCACTGGTTGGCCGATGGTTTTCTTCAAAGTCGGACATACGGCTTCAAGTGCCAGCAATTGCCGACGGTATCGGATCTTCTGGACTTCGCTGAGTTGTTCCTGACCTACGGATTCGACGTTAACTTTCGATGCGCTGAGTCGAATAGGACAGCACTGGCCGTGGCGGCGGGGAACGGTCCCGTTGAATACGTTGAGTTCCTCATTCAGAACGACGCGAGTCTTTGCGTGGATGATCCGGAAGAGACAAACCCGCTGTCAATTGCCAGCCGCAAGGAGCGTGAAGAAGTCGTGGCGGCGCTAAAGAAGCGTAGATAGTCTTCCTTGACCGTCCGTCACGTCGTAGCCACTATCAACGCGACAGTCAGTTGGCGGGTACCTTCTTCCGCTTGGCAGTGGGGCCGTTCCGTGTTGATGGTTATGTGTAGTGGCCAGTATTTGATCTGACATCCGTTTCCTAGACACCCACTCCACTACCTTCGCTTGGCGAATTTCGCTCGCTGTTCAGGAGTGAGCAGTTTCAGG
>CAYQMZ010000940.1:0-2992 GCA_964418725.1 uncultured Pirellulaceae bacterium | reverse complement strand
ATCTGGTACAGCTCGTTGCCCAAATCGGCAGGCGACCTGCATCAGAAGATCATGGCGGCAGCCGAAGATGAAAATCGGCTGTACAGCGCTTCACGCGATGTCGATGAGTTCGTCAGACGCTTTCCGGACGAACCGCGAACGGAAGGGGTGATTGCCCTTCAACAGCAGATTGCCGTTATGAAGTTGCAGCGGAATCTGGAAAGTCGAGCTCGTCGGCGAAAGGAAACCGGTAAGCTCTCGCCCATCGAAGTCCACTGTTTGGAAGCCATTCGGTTGCATAGCGACGGTGAGGTGGAGCGTGCCATTGAGATCTTAGGTGGCATTCAAATGATGTTCGGTGACCGCAGCCGGTCCCAGGATATTGGGATTCAGCAGGCGTTAGCTGTCGTTTCGCGGCTACGGGAGAAATGGACTCAGGACCTAAAGGACAGTACGCAGGACTTACAGCAAAACCTTGACGTGTATGCCACCAACGCCCGGGACCTTGAAGCTGAACGCCCCGATCGCGCGCTTGCGATTTGGAAAGGAATACTCATGCTGTACCGTGACAAGCCGTGGGCGACCGAGTATCAGCGAACCGCACGGGATGCCATCGAAACGTTGCAGGCACGAATTGACGAAGCGGGCGATGAAGTGGATAAGGAAAGCAACGAAGCTCCGGCTACGAATCTCAACGAGGGTGAAAATGAGAACTAGCAAAACACCAATCTGTTTTTGGGTTGCCTGCCTACTGGGGTTGGGACTTCTCAGCGGTTGCTCGGGGTACTCAGCCCTTTCCTCTGGTGAAGCCGCTCCTGCCATCGTTGCTGAGGGATGGGCCAACGGAGCTGAAGCTGACTTCGCCGGCGACGTGTTGGTGTTAGAAGTCTTCGCAACGTGGTGAGGTCCGTGTTATCAACACACACCAGGTCTGGTGAAACTTCATGATCAGTACGCCCCGCGCGGCGTCAAGTTTGTCGCCCTAACGGACGAAACAGAAAGCAGTTTGGCGGAGATCGATCGCTTCGTAGAACGACTCAACGTGCCTTGGCCGATTGGTTACGGTGCAGGTTCGACCATTCGAAAGCTGAAGGTCCCTGGCTATCCGACAACGTTTGTCATCGGACGTAATGGAAAGGTGGTTTGGAATAGCTTCGAGAGCGGAACCCTTGATGGCGCGATTCGGAATGCACTGTAACCGCGTTGCCGAGATGGCAATTCGCTGAATTTGGAAGGAATCGCTGTCTTTCCGTCTTTGTTTCAACCAATTGTGTTGCGGCTGCGTTTGTGCGTTCAACTGAACTAGAAAATCAGCTACAGTCTAGCTATGTGGCCTGAAGCTGAAAAAACACACGAACTGCTAGATCTTGTCCGTGACGGTGACGACTTGGCGACCGGTCGTCTCCTGGAACGTCATCGCGACGCGCTGCATAGAATGGCAGAGATGCGGCTGGATCCGAAGATTCGGCAACGTATTGATGCCAGTGACATTATCCAAGAGGTAATGATCGAGGCAAACCGACGCCTCCAAACGTACTTGGAGAACCCCATCATGCCGTTCCATCTTTGGTTGCGGCAAATGACGACCGACCGCATCATTGATGCTCATCGTCGGCATCGCGTCAGCAAGAAGCGTAGTGTTGATTTGGAGCAGGCTCCCGTGGTTGCCTCCAATCTGGATCATTCCACGATTCAATTTGGTCCGCAAATCACCGATGGCGAGCTTACGCCGGCGGCGGCCGCTATCCGAAACGAGCTGCAGCGAAAGTTTGAAGAAGCAGTCGACGAGATGGATGATATCGACAAAGAAATCATCGTCATGCGACACTTCGAAAAGCTAACCAACCAAGAAGTCGCACATGTCTTGAAGCTATCGGAACCTGCCGCCAGCATGCGTTACTTGAGAGCCATGCGTCGGCTGCGGCAAAAGTTTTCTCCCGATGAAGAGTAGTGACGGGACATTGCCGCAACCTATGTTCCAAATCATCACCGGTTCCAATTGTCGATCTTGGCTGCTTAGCTCGCTAGGATTTGCCCGGCTGCAACTCTCTTGGACACTACGTGGATAACAGGATGGCCGGCAACGATCCAACCGAGCAAGAAGACCGGGACGAAATTCTGTCGCAGATTCTCAGCGAACTGACCGATCGCGCCGCCAGTGGTGAAGCCATCGACATTCGTGAGGTTGGCAAATCGCATCCGGATCTTGCCGACGAGCTAAAAGATCTATGGGGCGCGGTGATGATTGCTAACGCGGTTGGCAGCGACGCCGGAGACGCCACCCTAGGCTCGGGGCCACTCGACGGACCGGACATCACATCGGCTCTGGAGTTACCGTGCCGAATCGGTGACTACGAACTGCAGGAAGAACTTGGACGCGGCGGTATGGGCGTTGTGTACAAGGCTCTGCATGTCAGTTTGAATCGGATCGTTGCGCTTAAGATGTTGCTGCGTGGCCGCTTCGCATCAGCAGACGACCAGGCTCGTTTTCGGGCCGAGGCAGAGGCAATTGCGCAACTGGATCACCCGAATATCGTACCGGTCTATGAAGTCGGACAAATCGAAGGCCACGTCTACTTCAGCATGAAGTACGTGCATGGACGTACGCTATCGCATGTGCTCGCTGATGGTTTGATGGATCCCAATGAGGTGGCCCGCATTCTGTCTTCGATCGCCCGGGCAATCGACTTCGCTCATCGCCGCGGTGTACTACATCGTGACCTCAAGCCGTCGAACATCTTGATCGACGACGAAGGACAGCCGCACGTAAATGACTTTGGGCTTGCGAAGCAAATTTCGGCTCGTGAAAGTCTGACTCGATCCGGCGCCATCCTGGGAACACCAGCCTACATGTCGCCAGAGCAAGCCGCCGGCGACCGAACCCAGGTTGGTCCGGCCAGTGACGTGTATTCGCTGGGGGCCATCCTGTATCACGCAATCACAGGCAAGCCACCGTTTACGGGGACATCGGCTGTCGAAGTTGTGCTACGTGTTCGAGAAGAGGATCCGCCCA
>CAYQMZ010000939.1:0-2997 GCA_964418725.1 uncultured Pirellulaceae bacterium | reverse complement strand
TGGTTAGGAAGCACGAAGCTTGAATGCCCAACCGCCGGTCGTGAAAATGTTTGCTTAGGACTCGGTTGCTTGCGTGGCGATGCTGACAGTTCCCATACGCGAACTCGACCTACCAAATCTCTGACGTCGTCTTTGTCAGGGTCGTCTCTGTCGTCCTGAACAGGGCTAGGTTCCAGCCACGCTCGATCTCCCGCGCATCCGGCAATTCGATCGCCTTCGGGAGAAAAATCGAGACAAGCAAAGGCTAATTTACCCGATAGGTCATCAAACTCGGTATGAATCACTGTTGGCTGGGTATCCGGTTTCGCGACGTCCCAGACCAACACGCGACCTCGAGCACCAAGCACATAGGCTGCCACACGTTCGCCGTCGTCAGAGATCGCTACTGCGGCAACACGTCCACCAAGTTCCCGACGATGAGACTCCTTCATCGTTGTCGCGTTCCACTGGATCACTCGACCGGCAGCGTCACCGGTAACAGCGACGGTTCCGTTTTTCGACCACGCTGCAGAAACAACTGTGTCCGTGTGGCCCTGCATGATGCGATTGCCGGGGCTGCCTTTGTCATAGTCACCGCAGACGTACGCCCACAGGACGTTGTTTCCTGCAGCACCCGTGAATTGCCCGGTTCCGTCTATGGGACCCGTCATAATCGCGCTGCGTCCCTTTGGATCAACGGCAAGTGGAACCGCATAACTATCAGAAGGTTCTTTTTCGTCCGACAGAGTGCTGGTCGAAATCGTTCCAGCTTTGTCCGGATTACCCGTGGCCCATGTTTTGACGAAGTATCCGCGAGCATTTCCAAAGACGATTTGAGTCCATGTGTACTCGTCCGACAGCGATTTGATAGGGAAGACATCAATTGCGATCGGCTGGCTGTCCTTTTCTACGATGCGAGCACGTTCCTTGCCGCTCGCGGCATCTAAAATGCCAACCCCGTCGGTTGTGGTCGAGTACACGGTCATTCCATCTGGCGAGTATGCAATCGCGGGATGCGATCCGCCAACGTTCGTCTTCCAGTTGTACGTTGGAGTATCCGCCGTGATATTTAGGTCCATCAATTCGCCGGTCGCGTCGCCGGTTAGCAAGCGTTCTCCATCCGGCGAGAAGATCGTCGAAACAGGGAGCGTCTTTTCATAGCGAACGGTGTAGACCTCTTTCCAAACCGGATCAGTGGATGGCGCCGAATCTTGCGACGGCTGCTCTGCTGCGATTACCCGCGCGAACGGCGATACACCGCCCGCGATGAAACAGCTCAGCGTCACGATACCGACGGTCATCAAAGAAAAGCCTTGCCCGACTGGCTCGCGTCGTTGTGCTGGATCCAGTACGGAAACAACGCGATCGTCCAGCCTCGCGGAACTGGCCATTGCCACACTCAATGCAACCGACGAAGGACGGTATCGCCTAACCGTCGCCAAGAGCTGTTCCGCATATTTGCTTGGTTTGCAGCCGGTTTGCAACACGCAATCGTCTGACGCAAGTTCGCGTTCCACACGTAGCCTCTTGGCGGCGTACCAAACCAATGGATTAAACCAGTGCGCAATCATGGCGAATCGGGCGGTGCATTGGCTGGCCACGTCGCGGCGGTGAATGTGGGCTAGTTCGTGCAAGAGAATGCTGTCTCGCTGCTCGTCGCTCCAAGTTTTCCAGTCCGCGGGAACCACTAGAATTGGATTCAGGATCCCGGACGTCGAGGGCACACAATGGTCGTTGGATGCAAACGTTCGAGGGCATCTCGAAAGTCCCATTTGCTGTGCGGAGACCGCAACCGCCGCGTTCCAGCGTTCGTCGGTGATCTCTAAAAGACGCCTCAAAATTATGGCTTGTTTGAAGAACGCCCAAGGAACTGAACGCCACCAAAGAATACTCCCGAGAGCCAGATGAATGCGATCGCTTGCTCTATACCCACACCAGGCGATGAAGGACCAACGTCGACTGAAGCGTCGTTTTCGTCCCGCGTTTCGGGAGCCGCTCCGCCAAGTTGCTCAGTGCCTCCGTCGAAGGAATCGTCGGCATCGCTCGAAACCTTGGGCAGTTGGCCCGCGTCAATTTGAATCGCCGTAGAAGCGGGGTTTTCCAGGTGTTCTTCGGACGCAAACCGAAAGCTGATTTCGTTGGGTAGAAGTGGTATCGCGACCTTTGGTAAACACCAAGTCGCCATCGGAACGACAAGTGAGGCAACTAATCCTAGCAGCCATATTCGGTGTCGTATTGCGGCGGATCGTCGGCAAAGCAACGCAACCGCGAGTGCGGCGAGTACAAGAGGCAACGATGAACGCACCGCATAGCCACCCAGCGAAAAAGATCGAAGTAGGTCTTGGGCTGTGACTAACATCAACGTCCCTCCTTCCGAGCTTTGTCGATGAGTTTTTGCAGTCGTTCGAGTTCCTCGTCTGTCAGATCGTCTGACTTCAAATCGAACGCGGCGGCCATGGTGTCAGCAACGGAGTCCTCGAAGAATGTCGCCATCAAGCTCGACAACGCGGACCTGCTGGCTGTCGCCTTGGACTGAGTCGCTCGGTAGACGTACTTTGTCCCTTCGCGACGATGCCTCACGAAGCCTTTTCGCTCCAGCAAACGCAGCATTGTTCGCACAGAATCGTAAGCTGGTGGGCTCTTCATCTGCTCCAACACGTCGCTAACCGACGCCTCGCCGATTTGGAACACGATGCCCAAAATCTCGCGTTCGCGCCTTCCCAACTGATCAGGATCTCGCTTAGCCATTCCCTTGCTCCTGGTAATGCGTTATCACTGGTAATGTATTACCATGTCGTAGTGAGAGTCAAGCGATTAAATGATTGGGTGGCTGAACTTCGCGTGTGAGGCAAACTAGCCGTGCTGCCCGCTATACTTGCGGGCAGCTCCCATGCATCCTCCGAGCAAAGCGAGAATTCGTCGATGTCGAACAATGCCATCATTCTATGTGTTGCATTTGCCGCAGTGCCGTTGGCCTATGGGCAAGAAGCCGGTCGTCGAAACGCGGAGAACGAATTG
>CAYQMZ010000938.1:0-3000 GCA_964418725.1 uncultured Pirellulaceae bacterium | reverse complement strand
ACCGTAGATCAGTCAGCGACGATCGGGTGGCTTTGGCGATCGAGGCAGAAGATCGTGCAACGCTGCTGGATACGATGATCCTGTGCAAGTTCTTGCGACGTGCGTTCGACGATCTGTGGTCCGATTCGGCAGAGATGCTAGGGCTGGTCACGGGGTGGGATGTGACGGCCAGCGAATTGCGTGTCACGTCAAAGCGAATCATTGATGCAAAAAAGACCTTCAACATCCTCAGTGGCTGGACACCGGTCGAAGACACGTTGCCCGATCGCTTCTTCGAGGATGAGCTGCCGGATGATTCCGCCAGGCTTTCTCGTCCTGCTTTGATGCAGAGTATTCGTGCGTACTATGCGCTTCGCGGCTGGGACGACCGAGGCTACGTTAAAGGCTACGCAACGCATCGACCGGAATGAGTGAATTGAGATTTCCGGAGCGAAAACCTTTCAAGTCGATGGTGACGAACTTGAATCCAAGTGATTCAAGTTTCTCGGTCAGTGCAGCACGCAAGGGCTCAGCAGTCAATCGAGCAATATCGTCTATGGGGACTTCAATGCGTGCCAAGTCTCCTTTGTGGTAACGCACGCGAAGCTCGGAGAAGCCATGGCTTTGAAGGAACTGCTCAGCACCGTCGATCATGCGAAGACGCTCCGGCGTCACTTCCTCGCCGTAAGCCACACGGCTGGAGAGACATGGCATCGCTGGCTTGTTCCAAACCGGTAGATCCCAGTGCGATGCCAATGCACGTACCGTCGCTTTGTCAATCTTGCATTCAAGCAAGGGGCTGCGCACGCAATGCTCGGCGGCGGCACGCATGCCAGGGCGATAGTCGCCAGCGTCGTCCAGATTCGCTCCGTTCAGGATCAAGGAAGCGGGGTGTTTGTTGCGCAGGACATCCAATTGATCGTACAGCTCTGACTTGCAGTGGTAGCAACGATCCTGAGCGTTGCGAACGTAGTTTGGATTCGAGAATTCGGTTGTGAGAATTTGTTCATGGCGTATGCCAATTTCGCGAGCCAACGATTGGGCGGACTCGAGTTCGCCGGTTGCGAGACTGGGGCTGACGGCTGTAACGGCCACAGCGCGTTCACCGAACGCTAGGACTGCGGCTTTGGCGACCACCGCACTGTCGACACCGCCCGAGAATGCGACGTAGCAGTCCGAGTCGGTTTCGTAGGAACGAATGTGGGCCGTCAGTTGATTGGCCAGCAGTTCGGTGTTTTTGTTTGCATTCATTCTGTCAGTCTACAAAAAAAGGACACGCCCCCGCGTGTCCTTCTCTCCCAGAATTGGCGAATCTAAATTCGCCGATATCTTAACCTTCGATTGCTACGCTTCTTCGCGAGCAACCGGCTCCATGGATTTTGTGTTCCGCTCTACGGCCAAAATAACGGTTTGCTGTTTCGTGCCGTCGCCGCTGCTAGAAATCACGGGTAGCACCTTGCGACCGTCCTGCATGCTGAGACGAATCGTAAATGTGCCGTCGGTGTTGATGTTCACCGGTTCGCCACCCAGCATGACGTGTGCATCGGGTTGGGTAGATCCGTACACGATCATCTCGGTATCAATCTCAATCGAGAAATCGCGTTCACGCTCGATAACGGCATCCGCACCCACACCAAACTTGGTGATCATAGGCGAGCCCATTGGGCGTTTCAGTCGCTCCTCAAAGAGACGTCGAAGCTCTCCGTCGTTGCCCGCTTCTTCGAAGGCCCCGCTCTGTGCGAGAATCTTGTCGCAATTGTTAGCCATGTCGGCCCAAGTGTTGTCCGACATGTCGCGAGAATTGGACTTAGGTGTCGTGACGGTGTTGCTTTTCGCGACGCTGAAGAACTTTCCGTTGTCAGCCAGGTATCCGATCTCAACTCGGAAACACTTGGGTGGATCGCTGACGTCGATAAACCAGTTGTTGACGCCACCGTGAATTTCAATGTCGCGATCGATCGACTCTGCCGCGCTGTTCGACGACTTTGCGGAAGACTTGAGCACACGAATCACTGGGCGAGCTGTATGCCACTGCTCTGCCATAGCTGCCTTAGCTCGAATGACTGCTCGGTTTCCGATCTCCCAGTACGCATGCAACCAGTAAGCGTCCCGAACCATAAGTACGATACGGTCCGTATCTCCGTTGGGAGATACTGACGAGATGTCTTTTCGCTCACCTGCCAGGCGATGTGCGTCTCGGAGTTTCTTGGGCATCTGGCGATCCGGACTCGAAGGCTTCTTGACGCTCTTGGCCTTAGGCGGTTTGCGACTGCTAGCGTGTCCGTTTTTCTTTTCCAGCTTGGATAGAGCTTTGATCAACTGCTCCTTCCTCATGGAATGCCAACCGACAACTCCCTCACGCTTTGCCATCTGAGCTAAGTCTTTAGCCGTGTACGACTTTAAAGAGTTCGTTTTGATCATGACCGACCCCCCTCCCCAGCGATCATTCGCTGGAACACCATCCATGGTTGCTAAAAGTGACCATGCCATTGGTCACGATGTGCTCGCAAATGGGTGCGTTTAGTCTCTGAACAAGGCGGGGCAGAGACTTCCTCCCAGTTCACACCCGACAGGTTAGACGAGGTTCCAGTGGCCAACGTGTCTAGCTGGCGGTGTCCGGAAAATCGCTTCGATCAGTGTAATCCGACCCTGCGAAACCATCAAGTTGCGCACCACCCATAAGGGCTGTTTTGAGCATTGATGAAGGATGTGAGGTTGTATAGATAAAAATGCTTGTGAAAAATTTCTCAAATACATCCCGGCTTCTGTTGACGGTAAAACCCCGGCTGGTAAATTACCCCGCTTCAAGGATTTGCTGCGAATTGAGACGCAGGCCAGTCGGCTTGTCTTGACGGGGTTTGGGTTTCATTCTGTTAGCATTTTCGTCCCGATTGAGGGTGTCCATTGTCAAGCTCGGAAGAGACAGGACAGGGAGCGAGCGGCCGAGAGAATTCTCACAAGCCGTTTCCAATGTCTTTGGCTGTCGAGTGGGTCGCACGGATAACTGCCGTGGCTCTTGTG
>CAYQMZ010000937.1:0-3019 GCA_964418725.1 uncultured Pirellulaceae bacterium | reverse complement strand
GCCCAAGCAGATCAGCGCCGAAGCCAAGGAGTCAATCAAAAGCGTTGATGCACGTCTAGAACGCGATGCATTGGTGCTTGGCGTCGAATTTGCTGGGGAGCAACGAGCCTATCCGCTACCTGCTGATCAGCCGCGTGCTTGCTTGTTGGACGAAGTCGACGGCGACCCCGTCGCGGTGTACTGGTATGGGGCCACGAAAACGGCTGTTGCGTTCAAACGAACACTGAACGGTCGTATGCTGACGTTTTATGCCGACAAAATCGCTCCCGAGTCAGCTCCGTTCATGGACAAAGAAACGGGAACGCGATGGTCAATTGCTGGCCGCGGGATTGACGGGCCCTTACGCGGGCAGGAACTGACTTGGGCCAATAGCATTCAATGCCGTTGGTACGCCTGGGCCAGCGAATATCCGAAAACGACCGTCTTCAGCTCTAAGGCGAAGAAATGAGATCCGAGTTCTTACCTGAAGGCTTTCGGTGCCGATTCCAATTCGTGATTTCAGTCTTGCTGGCTGTCCTTGTGCAACCGATCGCGAACGCGGATGAAACCGCAAAGGCCACGCAGTCGCTGGCGGCAAATTCAGAGACGCCCGAGGTCCAATTGGCTGCTGCCTTAATTGCTGTGTCGGATGCCTCGCCGGGCCGTATGCGTGAGCTAAAGTCGTCCGGAGTATACACCGTCTTGCTCCCACTGCGGAATTCTGATGATGAAGCCAAGAAAGCTGTCCGTTCGGCGGTCGACGCGGCGCGGAGAATTGGTTTGGAATTCGGCTACTGGGTTGAAGTTGCCCGCTCGCCCACCCTCGCAAACGAACATCCCGAATGGATGGCGAGTCTGCAAACACATGACGAATGGCGGCGGTTCTTTCCCAATGCACCGAAGCCGAAGGCAAACGAAGTAGCGAAAACGTATCCGTGGGTCCCGATTCTCTCTCGCGAACCATTTAAGGCTCAACGAGAACGTGTCGCATCGCTGTTATCTGATCTTCCAGACGCAGCGATGGTCCTACTGAACGATTTACAAGGCGCGCCGTCGGCCTGTGGATGTGGAAATCCCCTTTGCCGCTGGACGAGTGATTACGGCAAGCGGCGGACAACGGTGCCACTCGGTGACGAAGCGGCGGCGTTGTTCATCGACGCGATACAGCGAGGTGTCCCAAAGTCGGAAGTAATACCGGTGTGGGCGACGGAGTGTGAAGAGCACGACGGGCACCCGGAGGGGCTGTGTGCGGGCGTCGGTTGCTTTGGCGGAATCTGTTGGAAAGCTTATACGCGTCAGTTGATGCCTGTTGCATCGACAGCTAAACGTATCGCTGTTTTAGCCACCTTCAAACAGTTTCAACGGGACGGTCCGCGATACGGTGAAGCCAAAGCGAGTTGGGTAGACTTTGTCATCAAAACCTTCGAATCGATGCCTCCAAAAAACGGAGGTGAGGCGATTCCTACGTCCAGGCTGATCGCGGTTATACAAGGTTGGGATGTTACACCAGAGGAAGTTGCTCAGCAAAAGCGAGCCGCAATGCGAGCCGGCGCGAATGGATGGGTTGTGGCGATGGACAAGATCGAGCAGGGTTGGTCGCCCAAGATTGTCGCGTGGAAATAGGGTGGCAGTGGTTGCTGTTTGGGGTCGGACCGATCGAAAGGTGTCTGCCGTGATGATGGATTTTCGAACCGCTCGTTGTGTTCTGTTCATGTTTGCTCTTGGCTCGTGTGGACTTCATGCAGACACTCGGGAAATGCTCGCGGTATCCGACGTAGCGAGAGCTCTTGAAGATGACAATTGGGTAGTCGTCGATACTCGACCAACCGATGCATTCAACGGCTGGAAGTTGGACGGCGTCAAGCGAGGTGGCCACATTCTTGGCTCTGTTGACTTCCCTGCCGGATGGCTGAACTCGAATCGTGAGGACAAAAATGAGGTGCTTGCTGCCGTGCTTCGCCACAAGGGAATCGAGTCAGGCCGAAACATCGTGTTGTGTGGCACGAATGAGCGTGAGCGAGATCGTGTGGCCACTTACCTCAAGGGATTGGGCTTCGAACGGCTCTATGACTATGATCTGAACGCGTGGGCGGAGGATGAATCTCGGCCGCTAGAACGGTACGCGAACTTTCAATTGCTGATACCTGCGTCAATCGTCAAGCGACTGCTGGATGGCGAGCGGCCAGAGACCTTCGAAAGAGCGAAGCGTATCAAGTTTGCAGAGGTCAGTTGGGGCGATGAAGCAGCATCCTATTCAAAGGGGCACGTACCGAAAAGCTTTCACGTGAACACGGATCACTTCGAACCGCCACCGAAATGGATGCTTGGCGATCCCGATGTACTGCGGAAGTTTGCAAGGAAGTATGGCTTTCAAGCGGACGATACCGTCATCATTTCCGGCGAAGACCCAACCGCATCGTATCGACTGGCAATTGTGCTTCGTTACATGGGCGTTGACGACGTGAGGGTGCTGAACGGTGGCTTAGCTGCGTGGAAGGACGCGAACTATCCCATTGAAAAGAAGCGTACTTTGCCAACGACAGCAGTTGAATTCGGAGTCAATATCCCGTCTCAGCCGCAGCTGATCATCGACGAAGCAGAAGTGAGGCGGAAACTCGGCAAATCACAGAAGTTCACCTTGGTCGATACACGGAATTGGGCGGAGTTTACCGGGAAAACTTCAGGCTACTCGTATCATTCTCACAAAGGGCGAATCCCCGGTTCAGTGTATGGGCAGGCCAAATTTAGAGGCGATAATTCCTTAACTCCCTATCGAAACATCGACAACACGATGCGAAACGCCGACGAGATTCGTGAGCTTTGGAAGCGATCGGGAATTGACACCCGCAGACATCTTTCCTTCATGTGTGGTGGAGGTTGGCGTGCAGCCGAAGTGCTGACCTTTGCTCATGTCATGGGGCTGTCCGATACGTCGCTCTACAGTGATGGATGGATCGGTTGGAGTAACAATCAGCATGCGTCCCGTTCTGAATAGATCACCTAATGGACGGACTTGGAAACGCCAGGGAGCTGCTGCGTT
>CAYQMZ010000936.1:0-3020 GCA_964418725.1 uncultured Pirellulaceae bacterium | reverse complement strand
TCCGGTGACGGTTCTGGCTCGGCCGGAAGCCAATGGTGACTCGTCGCGGGCGGACGCGTGTTTGCGTGCACGGTACGAAGCTTTCCGAGTTTGCCGCCTTGGACCAGTTCTTTTGCAAATTCGAAATTGCCGATACTGCGGCGTTGTGTGCCGGCTTGATAGACACGACCGTATTTTCGGTAAGCGTCGGCGAGCGCACGACTCTCAGCGATCGTCAGCGAACAGGGCTTTTCACAGTACACATCCTTGCCCGCCTTTGCGGCTAGAATGGAAGCCATCGTGTGCCAGCGATCACCGGTGGCGATCAGTAGAGCATCGATATCATCGCGGGCCAGAATCTCGAACATGTCCTTGTACAGAACGCAGTCTTGGTTCTGATAGGTTCCGTCGACCAGTTTCTTGATCGCTTCTCGCCGGGACTTCTGCAGATCTGCAATGGCGACGAACTGGACGTCCCGATTCGCCAAGAAACAAGTCAGGTCCTTAGTGCCCCGTGGCCCCAGTCCAAGACCACCCAGCACAATTCGTTCACTCGGCGCAACAGCTCCGCCCCTGCCTAACGCCGACGCCGGAACGATTTGGGGGATTGTGAATGCGGCGCTTGCTGCTGTGGTCTGCAACCAGCGACGTCGACTCTGTTTGCGATTGCTTGGCATGGTTCCGCTTTCGAATGAGCCGGATGCTAGGCCGCCATTGTAGCAGCGATCAAATCGGACAAAAACGGCGGGAATTGAAAGGTAGATTTCTGTTTCACTGCTTTCGTGGCCCGGGCACCGGAGCCAACCAAGTAGGCTCGATTCGAACTGTCTAACTGGCTGTCGTTGTGCTTTCGAATTGCGCAATCAAGCTCTACTCACGCGAAATCCGTACGAAGGATGCTCTGCGGGTAAAATGTTCTCCAGCGACAGGCCGATGTGGCGTCATTGCTGGGGCAAGAAAAGCGTCAGGTCGAAGGAAGATTCGAGAAACTCAATGAATGATGAACAGCTTGCCAAACTTCAACAGCGGATTGACGGTAGGAACAAGCAAGAACTGTTGGAGTACTGTCGCGAGCTGATCGTTGCGGGGATCGATTACAAAGAAATCATTCGCTCAGTTCTGGAAATCGTCTCGGGGCATGCGGTCGCAGACGAAACTTGGTTGCCGACCGCCAGCATTATCAATGTGTCGGACAGTCTGGTCCACGTACCGCTGCAACTGGACGAAAACAAACATCACATGATGGTGTTCGGCGAACGACAGCCGCCATTCCGGCGCATCGCCGTGCCTCCGCGACTAGACGGTACTGTGCCGGAGCTGCGTGAACGTTTCGAAGAGGCGATGCTGGGCAACGACTGGCAGTTAGGTGAACGTTGTCTCTTGGGGATCGCCGATGAGGCGGGCATCGACGCAGTCTTTGCGACGTTACTTGAGACGCTGTTGAGGCCCCGGTATTTGGGCACAACAGCCGGGCCATGGTGGGCCGGAGTTCGCCATCTTCTGATCGGTGGCATGATTGACTTGGAACGCGAGTTTGGCGATGCGGCAATGTTGCACGTGGCGTGTAACAAAGGGGCGAAGCAATGTGCAAAAGCGATTGACGGTTACCCGGAGGGTACGGCCAACGCTATGTCTGAACTTGAAGCTGCCTACGAACTGCTAAAGCAAGACTTCGGAGCAGACGGAGCAGGGCAGGGGAGTTCGCTTCACGAGCAATCTTTTCACGCCGATGTCGAATCGGGAGATGTTGTCCGAGCGTTCAGAACCGTCACGCGTGCGTGGCAGCAGGGTGTTCCCGTCGGGCAGGTGGATCTCGCGCTAACGATGCTCTGTGTCGATCGAATTTATCGTGGAGGCTACGGCAGCGGTGCGAATTGGGACAATTTGAAACGAGAGTTGCAAGCGACCGGTGTCATTCGCCGTGCTGCTTTGATTGATCAAAGGCTTGCTTACAAAGCTGCGCTACACGCGGTGTGGCAAATTGTGCGTCACGGCGACAAAGGACTCTGTGACTTCGAAGACATTCCGACATTCAATGAGTTTCGCAGCGAAGATGAGCAGGAGCACTTGCTGTACGTGCGAAACGGAATCGGCGCAGCGTGTCCACGGCGAGCGATTAGTTCAGCGAGTAATTTTCTGGCTAGCGGACATGAGCCGAAGCATCTAATGCGAGAGATGATCCTGTGGGTAAACCTTAACTGTTGTGGTGGCGGTTACTATGCGGGGCAACGTGGGATGCTGGACGCGTGGGAGTTGGCGAAAGATCACCCGCAACGCAATCGCATTCCGCTGGCCTTGGTTGGTTGGATGGCTGACTATCGAAACCAGCATTTCAACTTCAAGAAATGCTACGGCCCCGTTTGGGGAGCCAACTTGTCGTGCGACGGAGGCCTGCTGGCTTTGCGTTCGGGTGGGACACGTATCTTCGATACCAAGAACGGCAACGAATTGATGTTCTTCCGCGGTGAGCCTTGGCGTTTCGCATTTCACCCTCAAGGCCGCTTGCTCGCAGCAGGTTGGGACGGCGGTGATCTGCAGATCATTGACCTTGTCGCACGCAAAGTCGTGAAACAATGGGCTGCGTTCCCTGATGACGTCAGTGGGCAATTTGGGAATGGAAAGTTTTGGGGGCTGGACTTTAGTCCAGACGGAAAGATGTTGGCCGGTTGTTCTCGTGGTTGCAACGAGGTGCGAGTTTGGAATGTGAAGACGTGGGAGCTTCAATTTGAACTTGCAGGTCACACTCAAGATCGGATCGAGTCAGTCACCTTCAGTCCGGACAACTCCCTACTTGCATCCGGTGGTTGTGACGGGACGATTCGACTTTGGGATATGACCACCGGCGAAGAAGCGGGAGTCTTCGACAAACACGATTCAGATACGGGACGCATATCGGGGCTGCAGTTTCATCCCAACGGCCGCAAGATCGTTAGTGCGCAGTGCAATGGCGAAATCAAGGTTTGGGATATTGAAACCCGCGAGGTGACTATGACGGCTTGGCCTGTGCGTGGCGACTTGAATTACGTTGGGTTTAACCCCGC
>CAYQMZ010000935.1:0-3022 GCA_964418725.1 uncultured Pirellulaceae bacterium | reverse complement strand
CGGCTCGCCATTTGCGAACTGGGTGGCGTCGAAGATGCGTTTGTGTTCTTCGACGAAACGACCGACCGCACACTTCAACGAAACAAACAGGTTACCGCCGTGGTCGGCGTTCGAACTTCAGCGGAGCAACCCTTGGACCTGCAGTCGTTTCAAGTTATTCGCGACATGCTGCTTGGATTCAAAGTTGACCTGACTCCGGACGACATCACGATCACGGACCTGACTGCCCGACGAGCCTTTCGAGGCTCGTTGGATCACGCGGATTCCGTGGGCGTACGTTCCCTCGCACAGCAAGGTCTTGAACGCGAGTGGAAACGTAGAATCAAAGATACGCTTTCGTTTGTCTCAGATACACAAATCAACGTTCGCGTCGTACCGGAACCCGATTCTGCATCCGTCGCTCAATCGGTATTTGTCTCAATCGCCATTCCGTCGACTTACTTGACTCAACAAGGCCCAAGCACAGCTTCGCCCGAATACTACGAACTTGCCAAAGCGACTCGCGAGAAAATACAGTCGGCCTTAGAACCGATCTTGCCGAGCAGCAGCGAGTCACTTGAAGACGCCGTCAAAGTCACGGTATTCGATGTCGTGGATCCCGCAGGACAACCAACCAACAGCTTTGCAACGACAGCTTTCGCAGGCATTCTCGCGGTTGCGTGCGGCTTGTCCGCGATCTTCCTTTTCCACTCCGTGGGGCAGCCTCGCGAGCCCAAAGGGGAACATCAACTTCGTGTCTATTCCGAAGAGGATTCGCCCGCAGACTCCACAACGAATGAGCCCAACGTTCGCGACGTCCCGACCGACGAAGTGGCGGACAACGAAAACCAGGCCGCTGCTTTGAGAGCCTTTGTCGCCGAAGACCCAGACGCAGCAGCGAAATCGCTATCCGAGTTCATTGATCGCGCCAGCTGACGGAAGTTAAATCATGAACACTTACCGACAGGCCGCCTTGGTTGTTGTTAACCTCGATCGGAACGCAGCCGATGCTCTATTGGACCGCTTACCGCCGACACAAGCTCAAGCTGTCCGCGATGAAATCCTGCTGTTGGAAGAACTAAGCGACAGCGAGACCCACCAAGCAATCGACAGTTTCCTTTCATCATCAGCCAGCCCATCGCCAGCCGACTGCGAAACCGAAGTCTCTTCGAGTTCGAATGATGCGATTCCATGCCCAAAGGAAACGTTCGTAGGTTCGTCTACCGTCAACGAACTACTGCAGAACGAAGACACCAAGATCGCCGAAGTGCTGCGACATGAACGTGCTGCGATCGTAGCGGCGATGTTACGCTGCCTGCCACAAAGTCGCGCTGCCAACTTGTTGCGACTGCTGCCGACCAACTTTCGCGTGCGTGTTTTCGCACAGTTGAACAGCTGCCAATCTGCACCAGAAAAACTGGTCGATGTTGTGGCTGATCGTATATGCGAACAACTGGCCAGTGTCCTTGACGTGACTGATCAGGTTGACGCCTTGCTGGGCATCTTCAAGGAACTGCCCGCCGACGAACAGAAAGAGATGCTGGTTAGTCTGGAGTCAGAAGACCCAAACCTTGCGAGGAAACTGCTGTCGGTCGCCCGGGGAATCGTGGGAGACCTGACGCTTCAGGACTGCTATTGCTAACTGATTCGTTTTCCGAGACAAGTCACGCGCACGTGTGGTGGTACGTCGACTGAACTGTTCTTAAGCAGTAGATCACAAACGCACTTGTGCACGAATCGAATGGACAATTGAAAGCACCATGAATTCTGCAGTTCGATGCTTATTGCTGCTTGCGGCTTTTTGCTGCGCTTCCGTAGAAGCGGACGAGTCGCGGTATCTACTGAGCCCCAATGTCGATCAAGGATCGCAGCTCATTGATGACCTGCCCGCTCCACCGAACTCTGTATCGACCGTTGCACCTCAACGGTTCAGCCAAAAGTATCCGCTTCGAACCGTTGGCAGCAGCCTAGCGATTGTCCTTGGTGCATTCTGGTTGTTGACCTTGTTGTTTCGCAAACCCACGACGAGCAACAAGCGACACAAGGCCTCTCCGGATTCAGATGGGCAAATCATGCAACCTGTGGAAACGTTGCAACTCAATGATCGCACCCAATTGCAACTCGTCCGCATTGGTAGTCGCATCCTGGTGCTGGCTGTGGGCGACACCAGTGTGCAGTCCCTGACGGAGTTCAAGGATCTCGCTGAATTGGAACAGCAAATCGTAGCCACTCAGCCTTCACACAGTTCAACCGTCTCGACTCGGCAATCATTGAACTCGTTCGCCAACCACCCGCCCGTCGGGGACCTGTTGCAGCGAGTTGAAAACCGACTCAGGGAGTCCGCATGAACACACGGCTCCACTACATTGGCCTGCTCTTCCTGCTGCTGACAACTGCTTCCGCTGCCGCCTCGAACGAGCCTAGCCACACGGTCAACGACGTTGCCAACACGCCCACGGAATCCGTGGCGGAAGCAATGATCGATACGCTGTTCGAATTTCCCGAGCAAACGACCTTCGATCTGGAAACCCAAGCCCTCAATGATTCGCAGATACTGCAGCCGGCTAACGAACAAGCAGACTTGTTACCGACGTGGGAGTCCTGGACCAGCCCTGAACGCTTAGCCGGTAGCGTCCGCGTCGTCGCAGTGATGGCGGCACTAAGTCTTGCACCTGCGTTGTTGCTGATGACTACGTGTTACGTCCGGCTGGTCGTAGTTTTGTCACTACTTCGGCAAGCACTCGGCAGCCAGCAATTGCCCCCAAATCAAGTCACGACGACGCTCGCGATGTTCTTGACTGCCCTAATCATGTGGCCGGTCTGGACGCAAGTGCATCGGAACGGCATCGAACCGTACACTAATCCGGAAATCGAGATGACTGCGGAAGAGGCTTGGGCCGCAGGCGTTGCGCCCGTTCGAGAATTCATGGCCGCTCAGATTTCCATGGCCGGAAACCAAGCCGACGTGCAGCTTTTCCTGGACTATTTGGATGAGCAAGACGCGACGACCTTCGCAGACGTTCCATTACAAGCACTTCTGCCG
>CAYQMZ010000934.1:0-3028 GCA_964418725.1 uncultured Pirellulaceae bacterium | reverse complement strand
CTTCACTCTCGCTCCGGGAGACCCTCTCATCTGGCTAGGAGAGGGTGAAGTAAATCGGACAGACATTCCTCGCACGGTACTTAGACGCGTTTTCTGACTGCCTTGTATGGTGTGTGGTAGGCGCCACCGCTATTATGACCCACTTGCCGGACGCCACTTCCTGATCTGATTGAATGATTTGAGAGAACCTGATGGTTGTGCAACCGATAGGCAGCAGTGGGCGTCAGCAGAAGCGACAGGCTTTTACGCTTGTCGAATTGCTGGTCGTGATTGCGATTATTGCAATGCTGGTGACGTTGTTGCTTCCGGCAGTTCAAGCTGCTCGCGCTGCGGCTCGCAGGACGCAATGCAAAAACAACATGCGGCAGATCGGACTGGGGATTCATAACTTCCACTCTGCCCAAGATGCTCAGCCGAAGTACCACGATACCAGCGACACGTATGACTGGAGCAAACCGGGGCCAACGTGGACCATGGCGATCCTCCCGTTTGTTGAAGAGCAGGCGGCCTATGACCTATTCGATTTCACACGAACTTTAAAGAGTCGTGCGAACGCGATTGCGACGCAGCAAGTGATTTCCATCTACGTATGTCCATCGGCGGAAGGGGCGAGTAATCCGGTCTTCACCGATCGAGCGGATGCGGGTGGCAATAATCCAAATCCAGGCCTGGGCCTGTTTTACCCAGTGTCGATGGGGCCAACGGAACCGGATCAATGCGACTTTTGTCCCGCTGGCCTCGCCGGCTCGAAAGACAACTACTGCTGCCAAGGAAAGAACTACGGCACGACCAAACTGGATGGTCAACGCGGTGCTAGTTCGACCGGCATGTTCGGTCGGTACAATGATCGACGGCGGTTCTCGCAAGTCATCGATGGCCTGAGCAAGACGATCATGGTTGGTGAAACGTTGCCGGCACAATGCGCCTACGGCGGAGCATTCGCGCCCAACTTTTCGCTGGCTGGAACGTCGATTCCACTGAACACCTTTGAGTCGTGCCCCAAACCACCGGGTTGTCACCGACGCGGCTGCGGCTTCAAGAGTGAACATGAGGGCGGTGCGAACTTTGTCATGGGCGACAATAGCGTCCACTTCTTCACGGAAGACATCGACTATCGCGTTTACAACTATCTTGGCTCGCGAGCCGGTCAAGAAGCTGCTGCAACGCCCTAACTACCGAGGCGGACGACATGAAATTCAAATCCATCTTGCCACTATGCCTCCTGCTATTCGTTGGGTGCTCTGAGTCTTCCGTAGTTCCGGTTAGCGGATCGATTAGCTTTCCCGAACGTGATGTTCCGGAGGTTTGCCGACTGTCGTTTTTGCCCACGGAATCACCCGAGGGTGTCTCCATTCGGCCTAGCGGTGGCGAGATGTCGGCGGATGGGACGTATGAGTTGGTTCCTTTCCAGGGAGTCAAAGGATTGCTGCCTGGAACCTACAAGATTCGCTTGAACTACTTCGATCTAAAGCGGAACGGCGACCCAGATCGCGAAGCCGATTGGAAGGAAACTGCCTTCGAAGCGGGCGAGTTAGTGATTGAAGCCGGTTCCGGTCCGGTTACGCACGATATCGAAGTTAGATGAGTGCGAAGTCGGATTAGTGCGGCATCTGCCAGCTATTTCTGCGCCGCGCGACGCTGACGATCTAGCAGCGCCTTACCGATTCCAACAGGCTTTGCGGACTCCACAAAAACGGTGGAAATCGATTGGCGATCTACCTCGCGCAGAAATTCGTAGAAGTTAGCCGCGAACTCCTCCTGCGACTCATACACGGAAGCCAGTGCAAAGTCTGCTGTGACATCAGATTGGCTTGTGCCGCAGTAGGCCGCGTTGCTCAGGTCTTCGGCAGAAAGTTCTTGAAGTTTGTTGATCAATACTACTCGCGCAGCTGGTTGATAGTGCGGGTGGAGCAGCCCCGGTGAATTGACGCGGTTCTGGTCGGGCACACTTGCGGCGTCTTGCGTTGCCAATTCGACCGTGTGTGGGACGACAGCTTGCAATTGCTCGATTGAAATCGCGCCCGGTCTGAGAACGACGGGACGTGGGCCGCAGCAGTCGACGACCGTTGATTCGATACCGATGCTCGATGTGCCTTCGCAGAAGACCGCGTCCACTCGACCATCTAAGTCTTCCAAGACAGCATTCCAAGTTGTCCCGCTCGGCCGCCCAGACAGATTGGCGGACGGCGCCGCAATCGGCAGGTTTGCAGCCCGCAGAATATCTAAGGCAATCGGGTGGTTGGGGATTCGGATGCCAATCGTCTGCAAACCCGCCGTTACCAACGGTGAAATCTCAGGATGTTTGGGCAGTACGACCGTGATAGCTCCAGGCGAATAGGCCTCGAGCAGTGCGGCAGCGTGTTCGGTGAGTTCGGCAGCCGCTAGTTGCCAATCGTCCACAGAGGCAAGGTGAACGATCAGCGGATTGTCACTTGGTCGTCCTTTGGCTTCGAATAACCGTGTTACGGCCTCATGGTTTGTGGCGTCGACGCCTAAGCCAAAAACCGTTTCCGTTGGGAAAGCTACCAGACCGCCTTCGCGAAGGAACTCTGCCGCGCGTCCCGCGGAAGTAATGCGTTGCGTCAACAAGGTTAGGCCTTCGTTGTCCCACGAACTGTCACGCTGCCCAGAGACGACTGAATGGACTCACCGCTTTCTTTGGGCTCGCGACGGAGATAGCCGAGTGCTAGGCTGCGATCTGGGAGGCGGACGGCTGAAGTCACTTTTCCAACTGGCTTGTCTGGATTCGCGGACATAAACAATTCGTCGTCGGGATTCAGGTCGTGGTCGCTTTCGAGGCGAACGAGATACTTGTTCACATGTCCGACGGCATCAATGCGGGCGACAGTTTCTTGGCCCAGGTAGCAGCCTTTTGTGAAGCTGATTGCCTGCTGATCGCGGTCCACTTCCTGCGGCAGGTTCTCAACGGTCACATCCACGCCAAATTCAGGAAAGCCTGAGTCAATTTGTGCTGCGATCACCGCCGCGTATTCGGTTGCACGAATTTCGCTGTCGTCCAACTTCGTTT
>CAYQMZ010000933.1:0-3038 GCA_964418725.1 uncultured Pirellulaceae bacterium | reverse complement strand
CCACTGGGTTGTCTACGATCATGACACGCTGAATATGCACGCAGCATGGAGCGGTTCGTCATTCATTGATTGGTGCTGTATTCAGTTCGATGGTCGCCACGCGGTCCACAATCGCTTGACCGGAGACATTCATTTCCAGAATCCAGTCGGGCCCGGCTGGGGCCAGCCGCTCACAGGTGTCTTTCACGACCCGCGGCCGGTCGGTCGCGATGGTCGACCGTATGGTCCTCTACCAACTGCCTGGGCCAAATACAAAGGACTCTATCATCACGGTTCCAAGACGATCCTGTCTTATCGAGTTGGAAACGCAGACATTCTGGAGATGCCAAGCCTCGCCAGCGACGGCGAACAATCCGTGTTTGTCCGAAATCTTACGGTGACTGGCGCAAGTCATAAGCTGCGTCTCCGTTTGGCACCGGCGGAAGCCCACGTGACAGTAGTCGGCGACACCGATGCAATGGTCGTTGAGAGTGAGGGCTATCACACATTGGTCGTCAACGGACGTGACTCGACGATTCATTGTGCCGTCGCGATTTCGAAGACACCTCTCACTGACAGCCTGAATTTGCCCACACCGACGGACCTTGAACCACTCACACACGGCGGAGCACCTCGTTGGCCCGAACGTGTCCATACGCAGATAACGACGACTCACGATGATGTGTTCGCTGTCGATCGCATGACGCTACCCAACTTCAACCCCTGGAATGCGCAGGTTCGAGCAACCGGCATCGACTTCTTTGCTGACAACAAACGAATGGCCGTCTGCACCTGGGATGGGGACTGCTGGATCGTCGAAGGAATCGATCAGGACCAGGGGGAACTCACATGGCAGCGGATTGCCAGTGGAATGTTCCAGCCATTGGGATTGAAGATCGTTGACGAGCAGATCTACATCACGTGCCGCGACCAGTTGGTTGTGTTGCGTGATCTAAACGGTGACAACGAGACAGATTTCTACGAGTGCTTCAACAACGACCATCAAGTCACCGAGCACTTTCACGAATTCGCCATGGGGCTGCAGCGCGATGAAGAGGGCAACTTTTACTACGCAAAGAGTGGACGCCATGCGAAACGAGCGGTCGTGCCACATCACGGTACGTTGCTGAAGGTCAGCCCCGATGGAAAGAAGACGGAGATCCTGGCGAACGGATTTCGCGCTGCCAATGGTGTTTGCTTGAATCCCGATGGCTCGTTCTTCGTGACCGACCAGGAAGGACACTGGAACCCAAAGAACCGTATCAATTGGGTGACTCCGGGCGGGTTCTACGGCAACATGTACAGCTTCACGGATGTCGTGGATTCCTCGAACGAGGCCATGTCGCAACCGTTGTGCTGGATCACGAACCGCTTCGATCGCTCGCCCGCTGAACTGTTATGGGTTCCGAAAAACGCATGGGGACCATTCGGTGGAACGCTGCTGAACCTCTCGTACGGCTACGGGAAAGTGTTTGTCGTTCCGCATGAATTGGTGAACGGCCAATTACAGGGAGGCATGTGCCAGTTGCCAATTCCGGATGCCGAATCGGGACTGGTCCGTGGCCGCTTCCACCCCACACGAGACGACCTCTATGTGTGTGGTATGTTTTCCTGGGCGGGTAGCAGGCAAGCCCCTGGGTGTTTCAACCGAATCCGCTACACAGGAAAGCCAGCTCATCTTCCTGTGGGCTTAAAGGCACGTCAGCAACGGCTTGAGATTACATTCAGCCATCCGCTGGATCGCGATTCAGGTATCGATGTCGACAATTACACAGTTAGGGCATGGGACCTTCGACGTACTCCGAACTACGGTTCAAAACACTACAACGAACGAGAACTCACGATTCAAAATGCTCGTCTCAGTGACGACGCGAAAACGGTCACGTTAACGATCAACAATCTTGCTCCGACATGGGGTATGTCCGTGAAGTACAATTTGACAGGTGCGAACGGTCGAGCATTCCGTGGCGAAATGCACAACTCGATTCACAACATTCCAGCTGGCGAAAATCAAACTGCGGCAAAATAGATGATGGCGAATTCTACGACAAATCGACGAATCCATTTGCGAGCCGTCAGCCTCGGGATCGCAATACTAGGCTGCACGCTGATCTCGCCCAGTGTTGCCCTGGCTCAGCTGTTCGGTGGAAACACTGCCGGACAAGGCGGATCGCAAGCCAACACAGCTCAGTCGAATGCAGCCCAAGCCAACATTGAATCCGGCAAGCTGCGAGGCAACGAACGTTTCCTTCGTGAGAACAGACGACGCGGTGACTTTGTCGGCAGCGATCGATTCGAAAACCGAAGCTTCGTAGGGAATCAGCAGGGTCAGACGACCGGTCGAGCCATCCCGTCTACGTTGGGTGTCACCGGAAACCAGGATCGATCGGCGCAGATCAATCAACCGCTTACACGACCGTCAAGGAACCAAGCCTACCACCCAACTCTGCAACTGGATCGAAAGAGCTTTAGCCCAACCGGAACCCTCAGTGCGTTGACATTCCAGGCTGGGAATCAATTGAAGCGGGAATTGGAAAACCCGGAACGTTTCTCGTCGACCAATCGTTGGACCCTGCGGCTTGTCGGTCGAACGGCGATCCTGACGGGCGTTGTTGCGGATGTCGAGCAAAAGGAACTCGCGGAGCTCTTGGTGTCGTTCGAGCCTGGAGTCTCTGCAGTGCAGAACGAGCTGACCGTGGCGAATTTGTCACCGGGTAACCTGCTTCCGTCACTGTCGCCGGAAGAGCTGCCGCGTCCGTAGCTGGCGCCCCGGTTGTCGATCGCCAGTTGGACTGCTGCGTCCTGTTGTCGCTCAACTGATGTGATGAATACGGCGTCTGACTAGCGGACGCATTGCTTAGCGACCGATCGCTTGGCGCCCCATGGTTGAGCTCCCCATTCCCGGGCGCATATTTGTTAGCCTCCCAATCGTTGGGCTCATATTCGATATCTTCCAACAGTGCCAAACGGCTCTGCTCTTCTTCCCGCTCGGTTCCTTTGGCCCATAGTCGACGCTGAAAGCTGGGCGGCAAATCGATCGAGGCAGTTTCGAACTGCGG
>CAYQMZ010000932.1:0-3042 GCA_964418725.1 uncultured Pirellulaceae bacterium | reverse complement strand
TTACTGCCGAGCACAACACTGGCAAGAGCTGCAAGAACGACAGCAACAGCGACGAACGTCTTTCGCATATGTATTCCTGCAAACGAATTGACCCGACGCAATTATTGGCTCGTTGCGAGTTAAAACGTTACATGCCAATAAAAAAGAAGACTCGCTGCGAAAGGCAAGTGCCGAGCCTAAGGTTCTTAGGTTTCAGTGTACTCGTGTTGGTCTACTGAGGTCAGGTAGCTGTCGGCTTCCAACGGAGGAACAGACCTCGATGCCACGAATAGTACATCCTTTCCGGTTTTTCGATGCTCGGCCAACAAACGCCAACGAGAGAATGGCAAGAGGAGCGTTGCCTGCAACGACAGAGACGAGTTTGGTTCGGGGACTGACTAAACCTGTAAATCGTAGACAGCTTCGTTAGGAGCTAGAAACTATTCGAGATTGCCCCATTTCTGACCGATCACTTGCGTTTCGTAGCTAGGTCCATTGCACCCTTCGCAACGGGACCGAGGTGTTGCAAGCTAAGAAACTGGCGCTCAAATATTCTCGTGTCACAGTCGTTCGATATGTCTATCGGAAGGGGCATGAATCGCGGAGATAAATCATGGGTTGCAAAAATTGTTGCTGAGTCGCGTTGGTCACGCTGTTTTTCCTATCTGTCGGTAACGCCAACGCTCAGTTTCCCTCGATTTCTGTCGAACTGTTGGAAACCGGACAACCTTCTGTTTGGTCCGTCGAGGTTTTCGGCCGTGGTGTCGAGTACGTAAATATGGTCACAGCAGACGGGACGGTACTTGAGCCGCAACCTTGGGGCGGGATCAGACACACCGAGACTTTCCGTGACCATGAATCCGCGTTGGCGTTTTTACATGGCGATTGGACTACAACCGAGGTGCTGGGCCGGAATTCAGCCCCACTAGACCGCCAATTCACCATTCTTCCATTTACCATTGACGAACTTAATCGTTCCTTTCCCGTAGTCTCCTCACCGACGCCGGACTTCGAAGCGAAAAACGGGGAGCCTTTCCTTCTAGCCTGGGATTTCGAGTCTGCTAACGGCGAAGCGGACCCAGATCGATCCGTGGTCATCAGACGGCGATCGATTCCAGAAGAACTTGGTTTCAGCAGGGCCATCGTCTCGAAACAAGCAGCTGGGTCTGGCTGGTCGCAGTCGGGAGGGCCTGACTTCAACACAAGATTGGAACCCGCCGGAGACGGGACAACATTTCAGCGCGATGTCACGGCAACCAGCAACGAGCCTCTGCCGCAGGCTTTTGAAATCCAGGTGGGATCTTATTTCGAACTCGACGAGTTTCTAGTTAGCCCACTGATCGACGAAACGAATCCAGACAGTCGACCTATTACCGAGTTCAGTTACACGCGACGCGCAGATGCAATCAACTTGGCTCTGGGCGGCACCGAGATCGCACCGACTTGCATTGTTCCCTCTTCAGGAGTTGTGGGCGATTTTGATGGTAATGGTGCTGTGGAGTTTGCTGACTTCTTAACAATCTTCAGCAACTTTGGCCAACGCGTAACAACCTACGATCAGGGAGACGCCAACTGCAGTGGCTTCGTTCTGTTTGACGACTTCCTTGTGTTGTCAGAAAACTATGGCCAGGCGACAGCGGCGCCCGTCGCCGTCCCGGAACCGGACGCTTCCACAACGCAATCGATGATCCTTTTTGGGGCAATGATTCTCGCATTCAATTGGCGGAAGAGCAGGCGGCACTGTGTGAAGCAATGACCCAAGTGATCCAGTACTCTGGGTTACGGCTTTGATCTGCAGGCTTCGATATGTTCCGCTAGCCAATCAGCACAGGTGCTGCCGTCCTCAATTGCGATCAGTCCATGCCTGACGACCCTCGCTGAATGCTCGAGTTCGGTTTCATCCAATCGAGGTGGGGACTCAACGTGAAAGACGATATCACAGGTTCCATCGGGATAATTGAAGACGCAAGGTGCTGGAGACGACCCAAAGCAGAATGAGTCCTGAACGGTTTGCGCCCGCTTGTCGTAGATAATCGCCCGCTCGTTTGTGATGTAGTACGCAAGCTGCTTTGCGCGACGGTATCGCAACGGGAACACACTCATCATCGCCACGCCACCAGCGGATGCCAGTAACGGGACAAGACAGGGCCATACTTGGTTTGCAGCAGATTCGATACCGAATGCAAACGCAGAAAAGAAAATGCCACCGGCGAAAAACAAAACACCAATCTTGACGCGAGGCAACGATTCTATCGCGTAGCGCCAAGGTGCAGGTTGTCCCGACCAAGCCACAATTTCGCCTGATTCAAGCTGCAAATCAGCCATGGTGCTTCATGCTTTTGTCTGCAGTACGTCTGCCGCAACCGATCAATAGCGGAAGGCTTGGATTACAGTTGCCACGTGAATACGTGCTCCGGTTCACGGCTTTGTTCTGTCCTCTATTCCCAGACGTGGCCGGTAACAAAATCACGGAAGTCTTCATCTTTGAGCTCATTGATGTCGCTTGGCATGACCAAGGATTTGCCTGGCATTAGCCACGCTACCTCAAGCAGCAATTCGCGGGTGGATGTTATCTTGCGAGCTTTGATTTTCACTTTTTCGCCAGTGAATGGATTGTCCAAGGTTCGTCCCGGCAATGACAATTTGTACGACGCATTTCGGGATTCAATTGTCTCGACCGCCGTACGCAAGTCCGGACTGGGTGGCTCTTCTTGTTCCTCAAGAAGTTCCGAGAGATGGATCCCAATCGTTTTGCAGCGTAGCCGCTTCATACGTTCGATAAACGACGTCGCACTATCTTTGAAAACGCGGATGTCGGAAAAAACATCCGTCAGAAACGGAAGACATTCCTCAGCTCGTTCGATCGCTTCACTACGGTCCAATTCGAAAATGCCGTCTTCTTGTTCTTCGCAATCGTCAACCGAAAGAAAGCTGAACCAAAGCAGTGGAATGTACCGCTTGGACTCGCTGATCATCTTCGAGGATTTCTTATTCGGGTTGGTAACTAATGAACCGCGAGCTGACATAAGCTAATTACCTAGAGGTAGCAGTTGAGGACCGAAC
>CAYQMZ010000931.1:1116-3046 GCA_964418725.1 uncultured Pirellulaceae bacterium | reverse complement strand
ACCTTGGCCCGCGTAACTGCCCGTGGCAAGTTTCGAACGAAGTCCCGTTCGGCCATTCTTCAATGTGGTGCCCCGTGAAAAATCCCAACCTGATATCTCGCCTCCGTCAATCAGATACTTCAGCGCCGACTCGCGGCCACTCGCAGTTTCAATTTGGAATTCATGCTTGTATGCAAGTACGCCGTGCAATATTTGCCATGCCGCATGGATCGATCCAGATAGCCGTCGATTGCCGACAGACTTTGAAATTTTTGCGACACGATTTCTTGTTTCGGTTAACTGAAAACCAGCGGCACTCTCCTCAAAAGTAGGGGGCAAGGGGCGCGGTGCGCATCCTACAAAAAGCACCAGCAACAAGTGTGCAATTGTTGAGTTACCTACGAACAGGTTTCGTGCCCTGCGTTCGAATAGCATTCGTCCTATTCTCATAATGGGGATTGCGATTCCAAGCGACGGAAAACAAGATCTAGTTTTCATATAGGCGTGGATGGCCTAAGTTCTAAGTCGAAGAGTTTGTCTTAGTTATAAGAAACAGAAAACATGGCAAAGAAGAAGACACAAAATTCAAACGGTAAGAAATTGTCCAAGACTGACGCGATTCGCGATGCACTGAAGAATAGTGCGAACGGATCTCCGTCTGAGGTTGCTGCCAAGCTGAACAAGCAGGGCATTAAGGTCACACCGCAATACGTTAGTACAATTAAAGCGAACGACAAGCGTCGTGCAGAGTCTGGCGCTCCTCGTCGCAAGCCTGGTCGTCCAGCAGGAACCAGCAAAGCGACGGCCGCTAGAACCACAGCCTCTTCAGGTGATGATCTGAAAGAAGCAAGCGAACTGATGCTGCACGCCGTTGAACTAGTCCTGCGAGCTGGAGCCAAAGAGGCTCGTCAGCTCATTACGATGGCAGAAGGCGTCGTCGACAAAATTTCTGACAACAGATAGTCGGATCTCGGCCAGTCCACAGCTAAGCTTAACGAAGGCACTTATCCTCACCGGATAAGTGCCTTTTTTCGTTTGCGATTCTCAGTTTTGCACGCGGTCGCCGAAATCCTGGTCTTTGGTAGACTTCCATCATGGAAATCTACTGTTCATCGCGTTCTGCAAATTCAGCTACCGTTCACTTTTTCGTTCCGGATGCCTCCGAAATCCAAGGGACGTTGCGCGGGCCGTTTTGCAAGTATTCTCATACGCTCCCTAGCACCTTGCCGATTCGGGATGGCAAAACAATTGTGGTGGATCCATGCTACTGGTCCCCGAGGTTGCCGTTCCGCTATGAAATCAAATTGACGTATCTAACAGATACCGGGAAGCATGAATTTCAAGCCATGTGGGGGATTCGTTGGTGCGTTCCCCACAGGGGGAATCTGTTGCTTGATGGGAAGGGATATGTGCTTCGAGCCGTCGAGTGGCGCGACGAATTCACTTTGGAATCGTATCGCGAGCATGCATGCGCGTTGCTGACGCAGCAACGGCTGTCGCCGGAGGCTTACGAATTAGCATCGGAGCTCGGCGTCGTTGTCGTCGACACCGATACGACTACATTCGACGGAGAACAGTCGACTCAGGCCATCGCATTGAAGCCGGCTGTTCACGCACTTCATCGATCGGGAACGAAAACAGACGCGTTGTCACTGTCCGGTGAGGACACAAATCTGGCGGTACGAATACTGGATGAAGTTGCCCTTCGCGCACGTGAAGCGTCCGACGGTTCGCTTTCAATCCTTGCCCAAAGGAAAAGGGATGCCACCAGTCTTTCTGATATGCGGCGTGAGTGCGATAAACTACAGAGCGACCTAGCGTCTGTCGGACAATTCAGTGGGTATCTGATAACAACAAAAAGCCAATGAGCGTCGATCCTCGATATGTCCGCCAAGCTCGATTTGCAGCGTTTGGCGAAGAAGGCCAGCAACAACTTGGCAACAGCCGTGCA
>CAYQMZ010000931.1:0-1052 GCA_964418725.1 uncultured Pirellulaceae bacterium | reverse complement strand
GTCGTTGGCTGCGGTGCCCTAGGATCAGTACTAGTCGAAAGCCTGACACGTGCAGGCGTCGGTCACCTTCGAATCGTCGATCGCGACTTTCTAGAGATTTCGAATCTTCACCGGCAGGTTCTGTACGACGAAGACGACGTTGCCGCTGAACTTCCCAAAGCAATTGCAGCCAAGCGGAAACTGGAACGTATCAACTCGCTCGTCGAAATTGAAGCTCATGTATCCGACGTCGATCACACCAACATCGAGCAACTCACCAAGGATGTTGACTGCATCTGCGACGGCACGGACAACTTCGAGACACGCTTTCTTCTGAATGACGCTGCACACGCATTCAACATCCCTTGGGTTTACGGAGGCTGCATCGGTGCCGAGGGACAGCAGATGACCATTCTTCCAGGCGAGACTGCCTGCCTTCGCTGTCTGATGGGCGAGGTTCCTCCTCCCGGCACGACACCAACATGCGACACTGCTGGAGTCCTAGGACCAATTGTTAGCGTGGTCGCGTCGACTCAGGCGATGGAGGCGATCAAGATTCTCAGTGACAATCGTGACGCGACGAGCCGCATGCTGAATGTCTTCGATCTTTGGGATAGCCGCCTGCGGCAAATCAAACTGGATCGCCTACGTGATCACAGCGAATGTCTGACCTGCAAGCAAAACCAATACCCGTGGCTGAACGGTGAGAAAGGCGGCAGCTCGGCCGTACTCTGTGGACGCAACGCGGTGCAGCTGAGCTTTCCTGGTAGCGAAGGAGTTGATCTTGCCGTGCTTGCGGAGAAGCTTCAATCCGTCGGCGAAGTGCGCACGAATCCATTCTTAATGCGCGCAACGATTCAGGACTTCACTCTGACGGTTTTCCCCGATGGACGAGCCATTGTGGGCGGCACGGAAGACGTCGCCGAGGCGAAGACCTTTTATGCCAGGTACGTAGGTGCGTAATGAAGGACATCACGCGGCGAATGCCGGGTGTTGGAGTCATCATCCGAACATCACGCGGAGCGTGATGGGTACGTACTCCTCACGCTCCGCGTGAGGCACCCGTGCCCCAC
>CAYQMZ010000930.1:0-3046 GCA_964418725.1 uncultured Pirellulaceae bacterium | reverse complement strand
ATGACATCATCGTTTCGAATTTCAACGACAATTCGCTGTCGTTGGTCGTGGATGTCAGCAGGCGTTCGCCCAAGCTTGTGCCGATTCCATTGCCAGCTGGGGACGTGAATCCAATCGCCGTTGTATCTGATGACTTCAATGGCGATGGACAACCCGATTTGGCTGTGTTGAATCACGAGTCTGGTACCGTCAGCTTCTTCATGAACGAAAACGGCAGCTTGCGTCACAGCCAGACTAGCCAAACCGACGGCCGAGGTCGCGCGGTGGACAGTCGACCGATTCACTTGTCTGTGATGGACGCAAACAATGATCGTGAACCAGATCTGGTGATCATTAACAGCGGTGCGACAAGTGAGGCTCGGTCGGTGAGCGTTCTCGTCAACAACGCCGGTATGTTCGACGTTGGGGCCGTAATGCAGACAGACGGCAAGCCCGTGGCTCTTGATACTGCCAACATGGACGGTGTTCCGGGAGAAGAAATTGTCGTTGTCGTTCGAAGTAACCGAACTGGCGATGTGGTTCGCGTGATGGATCCTCGAAGCAATACGACGCTTTTCGAGACGCCGTTGCGGAATGCGGCTCAAGTCGCAGTTGGTCACTTTAATGCCGATCAATATCCAGACATTGCCGTCAGCAACCGCGCGTTGCTGGATGTAAATCTGCTGTTTGGCGACGAAAGCCTACAATTCACGAACCCAGCGGATCATGTTGTCACCGCGCCGGCATTTTTTACATCGCTATCTGCCGTCGACGTGAATCGCGACGGTCGAGATGACCTTGTGGCGGTAACGGCGGCTCCGCTGTCTGTCGGATTGCCGCCGGTGCTCGCCTTAGTCAACGATGGTGACGCTCGGTTTGTTTCATCGACAGTGAATGGTCAGGCGAATCTGCCGCAGGGAATGGGAGCCCAATGGACACTGGATACCACAACGACAGGCGATACCTTCGTGCTGGCAAACTATGAGCAGAACAGCGTCACGATACAGGAGAATCGTTTTGAACCAGGGAGCCAAGTTGTTTCGCTGAATGCGAACTCGGATGTCGCCAGCGTACGATTCCAAACTCGGCTTGTCGGCGACGCGGACTCAGACGGGCAGGTTGGCTTCTCCGACTTTCTTGCGATCTCGACGAATTTCGCTCGTACCGACGCGGTGTGGTCCGATGGAGATTTCAATCGTGACCGAGCGGTCGATTTTGCTGACTTCCTGCTGTTCACCCTATATTTCGGAACCAGCGTTCGATGACCAATCGATCGAGGCCGTTGGCGTCAGCTTAGTTGGCGATCGGGGCCTCCAAACTATGGTGCACCCTTTCTAGCTGGCCGAGAACATGGTCCAGTTCACGGAAACTCACGAGATTGGATTCGTTGCCGCCGTCGTCATCCAAAAGCCAGGCAATTCGACCGTGAAGCTCGTGCACTTCCCTTCGCAGATGCGTCCGCTGTGCAGGCTGCAGGTTGTCATCTTGCAGACGACGATCGAGGTGGACTAGTTCGGCCTGGATCACTTGCTGAAGCAATGCCAAGGAACGTCGACCTGTCTCGCGTAGATGCTTGGTCATGCGAGTGACGATTGCGTTGCGATCCGTCAGCAAGAAGATCCCGTCGGGTTTCTCGCTATCCAGGCGGATGCGGTTGCCGCCAGCAACACGCTGGTACTGAATGGGGGACAAACCACCAGGTTCCACGCGGTAAGCGGCCCGATAGTTTGACGAGGGAATTAGGATTTCGTTCCCTGCAACGCGTCGGTCAAATCGCCGACTCCCTGTGGTGGAAGTTCGCGGTTGCACCAGAACGATGTCAGCATGACGATCTGCCAAGTGAGATACGTTAAAACGAGGAGAGGGAATCTGCTCTGCCTCGACGGCTTCAGGGTTCGTCCATGGCCGCAGCGTCGCCAATTCGATATTGAATAGCTCCGCCAAATTCCGTGCGTGTTTCGACGCTGCGTCTTCCAGGTTTTCGGTGGTCCTTAGTAGAAAGCCTTCGTAGCCTTGGTAGACGCTAGTCCAGATTTGATTGCGAAGCGGAATCCAGCGAGACGAGGCGACGACGGGTGAGCCCAACGCTACCCAGCGGGAATCGTCACGGCTTTGTCGCGCAGCTCTCATGCGAGCGCTACCAATTTGCGGCGTTGAATCGACCACGAAATCGACTCCAAATCGTCTCGCCGCGTTTCCAATCGACTGCTCGGCTAATCTACTGTTCGCGGCAATTGTTGGGCGCAGCGTGGTGGATGCAAGCGTACCCGCGTTGACGATCACGGGTCGTCGACGAGGATCCTGTGACTTGAAGATACGCAGTCGGGTGGCGATATCGGCGGGATTACCACGCAACGCATTGGCTGGCAAAGTCCACGCCAAAATGCGGTCTCCGTACGCTGATTTGACAATGGACGAACTGCCTCGAGTCTGCGGCGGACACAAAATCCACATGCCAAGCTCATGGGCACGTTGTAGCTGAATGTCGCTAACAGGCGTATCCAGCCAGATCGTGTTGAATCCAAGCTGCCGTAGAAAGTCGAACGACTCGCCGTGATACGTGACCGCCCTCGCGACAAAATTCCCTTTTCTCCGTGCTCCCACTGCTGCACCAAGCGGCGCAGTCGATGCCAATTCTGAGCCGTTCAGTTCAAAGCCGTTCAGCTGGAAGCGGTGGACCAGTTGTTGAGATGGAAGTGAATCGAGTCGACGGGAGACGCTGGCCAACGTTGCGGGCAGCCTCGCATTGCGACTCGTGGATCTGACGGGAACCGACGCTGTTAGCGAGAGCTCGTCGATTTGAACTCGGTTGGGACCTGCGCTACCGAAGACGTTCAGCGATACCTGATCAAGGTACGCTTCGGTGCTGTCCACGGAGTGCCCCAAGCTAACCCGCAAGTCGCGGACGGCACTTTGAATCTTGTTGGGGATATCGTCCAAGACTAGCTGTTGCCAGATGCCAGTGGACGTGTAGCGGTCACCCAAGATTTCTGCCGAGTGAGGTTCTCCGTTACTGTCGAGTGACCGAGGGAAACGAATTCGCCCAATCAATTGAAAGCCATCTTGG
>CAYQMZ010000929.1:1865-3049 GCA_964418725.1 uncultured Pirellulaceae bacterium | reverse complement strand
GTGTACATTGCGCCCTTCAGCGACTTTTTCTAGAATCGGTGTTCGCGTTTGGATCCCAACTCGACGAATGGTCTGCTGTGCCTTGTGGAGAACAGGGTCCACGATGTAAACGGTTTCGCCATCTTCGTGGAACTGGGCAAGTGTCCCGCGATCCCCAACATCGAATGCTTCGCCGGTCGGAGCAATCGTATTTGCATCCCAAAGGCGGTCAGGGGTTAAGCCCAGCATCATCGTTCCATCTGGGCTGAAGTCGAGTCCGCTACGGGAGTCAACTTCCTGGGGAGCGACTATTTCATTGCCCGACGAATCGAGCACGAACAATGTTCCTCCGCCGTCAAATCGGTCGCCGAAACAACAGAGCAGCCGCTCGTTGTCTGGATGCCATTTCAGTCGGGAAATGTGGCCATGCTTTCCCACATAGGCAATGACGGACGAGCTCTTTGGTGCGTCCAATTCAAACAGATGAACTTCGCGGTCTTCGGTTTTCAAAGCAACCGCAAGTCGCTGTCCATCGTCGCTGACTGCAGCCGCTTCAATCGGAGCTTGAAATTCAAGTGGAGGAAGCACTGCTTCGCCTGACTTGGCTGCAAGGAAGTGCAATGACTTCCCATGGCGAGCGTACGTGAACATGTCTCGCGTTGCGCAGTAGTCAATGCCGTTGAAGCGTACTCCCGTTTCGCCATTTAGTTCCAAGGGCTCAGCCAACAGACGACTCCAGGCTGACAGATTCATCCGGATCATTTGCCGGTAGTCATGCATTTCCTCCGGGCAGGCAGACATCGCCTCGAGCATCCAGCCGAGGCCCGCGGCGATCGAATCCTGTTCGGCCAGCTCACGTCCTCGTTGGTAGGATAAGATGGTTTCGCGTTTTCTCGTTTCGAATTGCGTCTCTTCCAACTTTTCGACAGTTGCGGCGAGTTGCCCACTCATCGAGCGAAAGTAGCCAGCCGTGATCGAAGATCCGACAGCCACCGCGATCGTGCCCAGTGCAATCGCACACATCAGGGCGGCGATCGCTTTGTTTCTTTGTGCCCACCGGACGAGTTGCTCTCCTGCGCCGATGCGCCGAGCTTGAATGGGCTCGCCGTTGAGAAACCGTTGTAAGTCATCCGATAATTCGCGAGCCGACTCGTAACGATCGTGCGGTTCACTGGCCATCGACTTTTAAATAACGGTCGCCAGAT
>CAYQMZ010000929.1:0-1855 GCA_964418725.1 uncultured Pirellulaceae bacterium | reverse complement strand
ATCTTGCGGTATCTCGGTCGATATCTTTCGCAACGACGTCGGTGAATCGTTGAGCACCTTTTGAATGAGTTCATGTCGATTCTTGGCCTGGAACGCAGGCTCTAGCGAAGCCAATTCATAGAGCGTAATGCCCAGTGAATAGACATCACTTCGTTCATCGACTTCGCCTTTCAAACCTTCCGGAGCCAGATACCTCAGCGTTCCCAACACGTCGCCGGTCTGGGTTAGATCTTCCGCGTCCAGCACTTTGGCCAATCCAAAATCGGTCATCCAAATACGGTTATCGGTATCTAGAATCAGATTTCCTGGCTTGATGTCTCGATGCAGGATTCCTTCTTGATGAGCGTAATGAAGGGCTTCGGCAGCTTGTCGACCGATCCGTGCGACAGACTTCCAGTAACGTGTACGTGTGTTCGTCGAATCAGAATCGGAGTCCAGCGAAATGACTTGATAGGCGTGCGAACCGTTTTCCTCGTGAGTGGCGTTAGTTGCCGCCAGCTCATCGGTGTCGATCGATGTCGGATTCTCAGGTGGAAATGTGCCCTGCACGATTGATTCAGCGAATGCGTCAACGTCGTCGATTGCCTTCGTGACTCCCAGCGAAACGGGACTGGAAACGCTGTTGTCTGAGGGGCGTTGATGGCGCAGTTCGCGAATGACATGATCCAGCGAAAGCCCTGGTATGTACTGCATCACCAGGTACTCAACTTGATCCGTGTTACCGACGCCGAACACGGGAACGATATTCGGATGATGAAGCCGGCCAGCGGATTTCGCCTCACGCTCGAATCTCGCTTTTCCGTTAGCGCCTGCAAGGCGACTAGCAGGCAACACCTTTAAGGCAACTCGGCGTCCCAAAGAGAGCTGCTCTGCTTCGTAGACGATTCCCATTCCGCCGCGACCGATTTCACGCACAATGCGAAAGTCGCCAACGACCTTTAATTGCAGTGGTTCCAGCTCTGGAAACTTCTCCTCCTCACCGCCGCCGCTGGTCGCCACATCCGCCATCACCAACAGAGCGGGAAAGAGTTCCAGAATCTCTGAGGCATGGTCGGGATAGAGCTTCGCGTACTCGTCGACGGACGGCGCTTCACCTGCGGCGCAGCGTTCGCTGAATTCGTGAGCGACATCGTCGAGCGACTTGCGATGGTTGGACTGAAGTTGATCGTTTTCCATACCGTTAAGTTGGTTCGTCGTGAACCTAAGTCGTGTTATCAAAGATGTGGCAAAGGCGCGAGGTGGTCGTAGTGGACGAGGCAACGAGTCCCGAATCGTCGTCGAGGCTGCTGGGGCTAGTTTCGCCCCAGGCAAACTAAGCCCCCCAAATGTAAGTCGTTCAGACCACCCAAGCTTTGCTCTAGAGTACGGTGAAAATGGGCTCGGTCCAATGTGTTTGCGATGTCGAAGGCGAAAGTAGATACGCAACACGAATAGAATCACCGAACTAACACTTGGCTACAACCAGAATGGTGGCTTTCCTTAGTCGTGCTTCTACGGTCCGCCAATGCTCTGCTTGTATGCTCGCATCCGGCGAAAGAGTGAGAACGCTTCTTGTCGCGGCCAACGATCGCGGCGGAGGATACCTGCACGCTTCCGCTTCCCATCTCGCAAGAAAGTGCTTCGATCGGGTTGCCTTCTCGTCGAACCAGCAATGAACTCTGTCGTTTGCCAATTGGCCCAATATGTTGAAGCGTCACTTCCGCTTCTGAGAAGATCTGGATGGCGTAGGCAACACGAGGGAAACGCTCCAGCTTGTCGCCTTCCAGAGTGGTGGCTTGCTGAAGACTACGTCGGATCGCTGTCCGCTCCTTCATTCATTCACAACAGGCTCGTTTCACCATCGGAGGAGGGAAAG
>CAYQMZ010000928.1:510-3052 GCA_964418725.1 uncultured Pirellulaceae bacterium | reverse complement strand
CCGTTCAACAATACGATTTCATTCACCAACTCTCACCGACTACCAGCCGACATCAACCAGAACGGTATTGTTGACTTCGCCGACTTTCTGATCCTAGCGGACAACTATGGGGAAGAACGCAGCGGAAGATCTCAGGGGGATCTGAATTTGGACGGCATCGTTGATCTGTGGGACTTCTTGTTGCTTAGAGACGGCTTCGGCGACAAGCGGTCGTGATCAACGCGGGCGAGGTGAGCTTCGAATCAAAGCTGCCAGTCGGCTAAAGAATCGGCTGAAAATACTTGGCCGAGTGGGCTCGATCCGTTTCGGCTCGTCGAATCCACTCATGTCGGCTCGGAAATGCGTCGGGCCTGTGCGGCGGTATCGATAGACGTAACTTCGATCACTGACGCGATGGACGAAAGACTCGCTGTCGGGAAATACGTCGGTGATGATCTTCGACCCGTCGAGCGGGCCTCCGAAGTATTTCACTTCAAAGAAATCCGCCTGCGAGCGATACGATACGAACGGTACCTGTCGTGAATGTTGATCCCTGTCATCCATACAGATCTAACCGACATTTCGAGGTGTTCTTCACAGCGGGAACTGACCGACTGGTACGCTTACGTTAGCCGGTGCCAATCGGCGCCATGCCTCGGATGATCTCGCAAGCCTGATCGATTTGCTGCATCGACACGTCCAAGTGAGTCACGGCCCGGATAGAGCTGGGATTGATTGCCAGCATGTACACGTCCTGCTCCTCCATACGTCGCACGATCTCTGCTGCAAGAGGAGCCCCGTCTGCGACGCGGAACATCACAATGTTGGTGTCGACGCTTTCACCTATGATTTCCAAACCTTCCGTCTCTGCAATCGCCTGCGAAAGTCTTTGGGCCTTCTCGTGATCTTCGGCCAGTCGCTCGACATGGTTCTGCAGAGCGTATAGTGCAGCAGCGGCGATGACGCCGGCTTGGCGCATGCCTCCGCCGAATGCCTTGCGATGGCGTTTGGCAGAAGTGATATCTTGTTTGCTACCGGCGAGTGCTGATCCGACAGGGGCTCCAAGTCCTTTGCTGAAGCAAACGCTGACCGTGTCAAAATTGTCGGCCCAAGTCTTGGGTTCGATGCCGGACGCCACGACGGCATTCATCAGGCGAGCTCCATCTAGGTGGGTCTTCAGTCCGTGTTCGTGCGCCCATCGGCATGCTTCCGCCACGTTGTCGAATGGCTGCACCTTCCCGCCACCTCGGTTGTGGGTGTTTTCGATCGTGAGCAATCGAGTACGCGTCATGTGGTCATCGTCTGGACGCACTTTTCCTTTCAAATGATCCAGTTGGATGACGCCTTGCTGTCCTTCAAGCGTTCTTGTTGCGAGTCCGCTCAGCTGCGCATAAGCCCCCTGTTCATAGTTGTAAATGTGACAGCCCTCGTCACAGATGAACTCATCACCGGGGCTGCAATGAACTCGCAGGGCGATCTGGTTCGTCATCGTCCCGGAAGGCATAAAGATCGCGTCTTCCTTACCCAGCAGTTCCGCGGTTGCTTTTTCAAGTGCATCGATGGTTGGATCGACGTCAAGCACATCGTCGCCTACTACGGCTTTGGCAATGGCCTCTCGCATGGCGGAAGTCGGTTTGGTCACAGTATCGCTACGGAGATCGATCATGCTTGGCCTGCTACGAGATTCGCGGTGTCCAGAGTCGAGTGTTGTACCAAATCCACCACTGGCTTACATGCATTGAACCTCCTACGCTAGATTGTGTCCTATTCGGCTTGGCTGCGCGTTTCGACGGATGACGCCTGTGGCGTACCCGGCTTTGCGGTCCTCACAATTCGTACCTACAACGCTACTTATGACTTCATCGCTGAACATTACGCGAATTGATACCCGTCAAGACGACGTGCATGCGGAACTGAACGCCTTGGCCGAGCGACTTAGCCCGAGAGGGAACATCGTCAGCGAAGCGGGGCGAAAGCTAACGATTGAGGTCTTTGGCGAGCCGTTGACGCCACAACAGGTTGTCGAACGTATTTGTGCCGACATTCGCAACGACGGTCTGCCTTCCTTGTTGCGATATTGCAAGTCGCTTGATCGAGCTGAGCTTGATGAACAGACGATTCGCGTGCCGCAAGAAGAGCTGGCTGCGGCACACGGTCGAGCGACTCCGGAATTCCTAGCCACGATTCGACGAATTCGCGACAACATCCACGAGTTTCAGTCGGCGATACTGCACAAAGATGTCGAAATACAACGTGATGTCGGCGTGAATCTTCGTCAGCGATATTTGCCACTTGAAAGAGTCGGTATTTGCGTTCCCGGAGGCGCCGCCGCGTATCCATCAACGGTCTTGATGACGGCGGTTCCAGCTCAGGCCGCTGGTGTCGAGCAGTTGGCCGTTGTTGCGCCGCCGACGCCGTTCGGTTCATATAACGATGATATTTTGGCGACATGCCACGAGCTTGGCATCAACGAAGTTTACCGGATGGGCGGAGCGCAAGCGGTCGCCGCATTGGCCTACGGCATACCCAGCCTCACGGACGCCAGTTCACGAGTCATTGATCC
>CAYQMZ010000928.1:0-499 GCA_964418725.1 uncultured Pirellulaceae bacterium | reverse complement strand
ATTGTTGGACCAGGAAACATGTTCGTCGCACTTGCGAAAAAGTTGGTCTACGGCGAAGTGGACATTGACTCGATCGCTGGTCCAAGCGAAGTGGTCGTCATTGCCGACGAACAGACGCGGGCTGACTTTACGGCGGCCGACATGTTGGCTCAGTCCGAACACGCACCGGGGTCGAGTATTCTGATTACTTGGTCGGACAGCGTGATCGAGCAGACGATCGTCGAGCTGGAAAGACAACTCGCAACGCTCAGTCGTGCGGAAGTCACCATTCAGAGCCTGAACGATTTCGGGGCGCTAATTCGAGTGCGTGACGAACAGGAAGCGATCGAGATCACCAACACACTGGCGCCGGAGCACTTGCACATCGCAACGCAAAATGCCAATCAACTGTTGGAGCATATTCGACACTATGGTGCAGCCTTCATGGGCAATTACACGCCAGTCGCGCTCGGAGATTATTTTGCGGGGCCATCACACGTTCTGCCAACAGGTGCTACCG
>CAYQMZ010000927.1:0-3055 GCA_964418725.1 uncultured Pirellulaceae bacterium | reverse complement strand
GTTCCAATCGAACACGTCGTAGGTCATTGAGAACACCGTCTGGTTAGACGACTGCAGTTCTTTTGCTGGCCCCGTGGCACCACCGCCAGAACTTAGGAAGTCATCAATAAAGTCGAACGGACCCGTGAGAACTGCGCCGCCGATAGCTGCGCTATTCAAAGCGACCACCAACAGCAGCAACGGCAACAGACTCCTGACGACCATATGCGGCCTCCATACGTTTCAAGTCGCAACCAGCAACGGTCCCCAGACCACGCAATTATGGCGTTGGAGTGTATGGAGTTTCTCAGCAGCAGAAATACCTCTCGCGTGTTATGGGAACTAGTCCACGTGGGGACAGCATGACGCAATCGCTTGGCTGCACGCAGTTTACGACTGCAGCGGCGAGCCAACGAAAACAGAAACAGTGCAATTTTGTTCATTTGCACATCAGAACATTAGTTGGGGCATCGCTGCACATCGTGCCCAACGCAGCCAGATCCGCTCAAGCGGCAAATGCAGTTAGCTTGCCACTACATTCCAGTCCTTGGCCGTCGCCTTGTGGCGAGCTTTCCATCGCCAATAGGAGGCAGCCACAGCCAGCAAGACCAACGCAAACAACACGAACGGGGCCACGTAACCGTCGCCTCCCCAGCGTCGAGAAATCTCGACGGACCATCCGAAAACGGGCTGTCCAATCAACAAGCCAATATCGAACATCATCAACATCAACGTCGTCGCGATGCCACGATATTTCGCAGGGAAGGATTGATTGCCTTCCGCCATACATGCCGGGAACAAAAACGCGTGAGCCAGACCAGCCAATGCCGCAGGCAGAATCAGCAGCATCGGGGTCGATACCGGCAAGTACGCCAGCATGCTCGCCGCCAAACAAATCAGTCCCAGCATACTGGTGGGACGCGTGCCCCATTCATCCGCCAGCTTTCGAGTCGCAATGCGAACAGCAAACGCAATCGCGGCATAAGGCGTCCAGTACCAAGCAATGTTGTCAATTCCTTTCGCTTCGGCGAAAGCGCTCAAGAATGTACCGGGCATCCCAATGCCCATGCCCATCGCACAGCCAACCAACAATGTCCAGCCGGGATGATAGCGACGCGCCAGATCGAACCAATTGAGCGAGCTAGGTTGACTCTCATCAGACTTCCCAGCGGCAAATCGGTTAGTCGGCTTGGATTGCCCCATCGTGGCGAGAAATGCAAATACCAGCGAAGTGATCGCAGCACCAGCAGCGCACAGAAACAACTTACTCGCGAGCGTGTCGGCGGTTGCTTCCCGTAACATCCAATCGGCGATGGCCGGGCCAACGCCCATCCCGATGAAACCGGACGAGCCAAGCATGCCGATCATCTCTCCCATACGGCTTGGCGGCGCTCGCAGAGACACAAATGTAATTGAGGCGCCGAAAGCCCCTGCCAAACTAATCGTATAGAGGACTCGCAATAGATAGATCGTGGGCGGTCGTAGATCGTCGACAAATAGATGCCCAAGCAGGCAAATCACCAGCAATCCCAGCGACAACATCCAAACTCGCCCGGCACCATACCCATCTATCGCAACACCTAGAAAGCAGCGAGCGATGATGCCGCCAATCATTCCCAGCCCTGTGATCATCCCCAGTTGATCTTCCGAGCCGCCCAGGGAAAACACGAAGTCGGCATAACGAAAAAGCAAGCTAACGGCTACCATGAGAGCGGTATTCGCCACATAAGTAGCCCAAAACCGGGGGCCGTAGGTGCGGTCCTGTGCATCTGCATCTTGCGGGCTCGGATCGCCCGCCAATTCACTGACAGTGCATTCTGTCGAATCGGCGTGGTGCGGCTGGATACTACTCATCAAACCGCTCCGCGACCACGAACACCAGTGAACAGAAGATAATGAGTGAAGTGCTGATTGGAATTTCGACGTACAACGAAATCGAGAATTTGCCGAACCTGATCGAGCAAATTGACGAGCACTTTCCGTCGGCTCACATTTTGATCGTGGACGATAACTCGCCGGATGGTACGGGAGAGTGGAGCGAACGACAAGCTGACGAACGCGAGAACTTCTTCTGTATTCGTCGTGAGGGCAAGCTGGGTCTGGGAACCGCCACAATCACGACACTGCAATACGCTATCGACCATGACTACACGTTCGTTGTTAACATGGACGCGGACCTAAGCCATCCACCGAAGTATTTGCCGGCATTGATCGAAGCCGCCAAGACCGGCCACGCCGGATCCGATCAAACACACCAACCGGCCGACGTTGCAGTTGGTTCACGGTACGTTCAGGGCGGTGGAATCGTGGGCTGGCCATTGCATCGCAAAATCATGAGTCGCTGCGTCAACGGCTACGCACGGCTAGCATTGGGTCTTCCGACTCGAGATTGCAGCGGCTCATTCCGTTGCTACCGAGTATCCAAACTAAGAGACATCGCGCTCGATCGAGTTCGCTCGCGCGGCTATTCTTTTTTCGAAGAAATCCTCTGGCACTTGCGACATGCAGGTGCCCGGTTCGTCGAAGTCCCGATTACGTTCGTTGATCGCGAAAAGGGACAATCGAAAATCAACATGCGCGAGGCCATCAACGCATTGCGAATCATCGGATCCCTGGCGTTCGATCGCCCCTAGCAAACAGACAAACGATGCTATTCCGGCTGATTACGCATGAAGTCGGCGACCTGCTGAAAGAACTCATTCAGGTCATGCGCGACGGATTCGGACATTTCGACTTCCTGCATCGCGTTGTCCATGAGCTGTAGCCAGCGATCACGTTCGGCCGAGCCGATCTTGAATGGTGCATGCCGCATTCGCAGCCGTGGATGGCCTCGCTCTTGGATGTAGCGGTCAGATAAGCCAAACCGAAAGATCAAGAAATCTCGCAGCCGCTTCTCCGCAGCCGGCAATTCGTTGGCGGGGTACATCGGCCCGAGCAAGTCGTCTTCTGGTACTTGGCGATAGAAGGCGGCTACCAATTCCGTGAAGCCATCTTCCCCTAGCTCGGCACCAATTACCGCTTCGTCCATCCGATTGCTCCAGCTCAGTCTTGCTTTTCGATTTCTAGTGGTTAGGTG
>CAYQMZ010000926.1:1038-3056 GCA_964418725.1 uncultured Pirellulaceae bacterium | reverse complement strand
GACTTAACGACGATGTTCTCAATTTGCTCGATGTTCACCGTGCGGCCGATGCCATGAACCAAGAGCATCTGACTGTTTTGTGTGATGTTACCACCGCCAACATTTCGGTTATTGTCGCGGACCGCGTCGATGACTTCTTCAAACGTCAGGCCGTGCTTAATCACTCGGTCCGGGTCAATTCGAACTTGGTATTGCTTTTCGTAACCTCCCCAGCTGTTCACTTCCGCCGTGCCGCTTACAGTGCGAAGCTGTGGTTTTATCACCCAGTCATGAACCGTCCGAAGTTCGGTAAGCTTTTCGGTCTGTCGGGCCTTCGACAGCGTGGAGATGTCAACGCCGTCTAGCCTGACGATGTAGTGGAATACCTCGCCCAGCCCGGTCGACACTGGACCCATTTTTGGACGTTCGATGCCCTCTGGCAGCTCCACGGTAGTGAGCCGTTCGTTTATCAACTGCCTGGCAAAATAGATGTCGGTCCCGTCTTCAAAAACGACTACCACCTGCGAGAGCCCAAACTTCGAGATAGAGCGAAGCTTTGATAAGGCAGGCAATCCACTGATTGATTGCTCAATCGGAAAGGTAATCTGTCGCTCCACTTCCTCCGGTGAAAGTGAAGGGGCAGTCGTATTTACCTGCACCATCACCGGAGTTGTATCGGGAAACGCATCGACGTCGATGTATTGCAGCGACCAAGCACCGGCAAACATCACGACGACGACCGCTACAAGCACGACAGCTCGGTTTCGAAGTGAAAAGTCAATTATCCAATTCAGCATGCTTGTATCTCTTTTCTGCTACGGGCGACATCTGTCCTGCTTGTTCGGTCCGACCGGACCGCTCACTGTTCGCACAGTCAGCCAGCACCCAGGTTGCCCTTGAGCAGTTCGGCTCTCAACACACCGCTGCCTTTGCTCACCACCACCTCATCGGGAAGTAACCCGGCAATCATTTCCGTCTGGTCTCCCATCACGACACCTGGCCGGACAGAACGCGTGTGAAACACTTTGTAAGAATCTCTCTTCATGAAGTCCTTGTCTCGCACGAACACGACGTGACAACACCCTTCCCAATGCACGGCCGAGCTGGCCACCATGATTGCGTCGTTTTCTTCGCGAAGCACAATTTCGCCACTGCCGAATGACTCGTCTCGTAAGTGACCGTCGTCGTTCGCCAGCTCTCCACGAACCTTGATGGTTCGCGTTTCGGAATCCACCTCCGTGCTAACCCAAGTCAGCTTACCGCTATGGCCATGGTCATCACCGTCTGGACGAAAGACTACTGGCTGGCCTACAGACACGAATCTCGCGTCTTCCAAAGGAACGTTAAGCATTAGCCACATGCGTGTGGTGTCTACGATTTGAAAGAGCATCTGCGACGGCGAAATAACCTCGCCAACAACAGCTTGGCGTTCGGTGACCACCCCGTCGAAGGATGCCACGACCGGAATCAAGTTGTTGCTCGTGGTTGAGCTGGAGAGCATCGAACGAACATCGCCCGAAAACCCTAGAAATCGCAGATAGTCGGTTCGCTCCGAGTCCGATAGGTTCGTTAATTCCTTGGCGGATACGCGTAGTCCCAAATTACTCAATGCCTGCTCGGCTCTTCGGATGCGAATATCAGCTTGTTGAAGGACCGCCTCAGCTTCTTGCATTCGCGTAGCAGTGACGACCTGCTTTCTGTAGAGCGGCGTTATTCGGTCGACGGTTTTTTTGTGCAGTTCGAATTCCGCCACTGCATCGAGCAGTTCAGCTTTTGTTTTTCCCACGTCCGCCGCGTCAATTAGGGCTAGTAGTTCGCCAGTTCGCACGTGGTCACCAACACTCTTTTCCGCTCGCCAGACTGTGCCGCTAACTCGTGATGCTAGACGGGCCACACGAGTTGGGTCGTAGACGATTTCGCCCGTTGCGGACACCGATTCAAGAACGGGACCGCGACCAGCTAGGGCGATATCGATACCGGCTTTGTCGACGGCGGCCTTCGATGGAAACTGAATCCGCCGCAAGTGCATCTTGCAAGCC
>CAYQMZ010000926.1:0-1028 GCA_964418725.1 uncultured Pirellulaceae bacterium | reverse complement strand
GTACAAAGCAATCGCACGGGCCGCACGCTCGAAATCCGCCTGCGATAAATCAGGAACTTCATTGAGCTGGACAGTCTCCGGATGATGCAATACGCATTCGTGAACTCCGTGTTCCTTGCACCAACCGCGGAGTTCTGCTTTTGGCATCAGTTCCGCATTGCAGGCCACACAGTCGGCTTCCGGCACGCCGTGCTCGTCGCACCAAAGAACGCCTTCTGCTTCGCCCTTCGCGGTCAGTTCGGAGAATTTAGGAATCTTCCAACCGGAATGATGCCCCCAATAGCCAATCGCGGCTAAGGCCGCCAACACGACTACCGTAGGGAGGACGCCCAGAATCGAAAGGAACATCCGCTGCACGGGATGCCGCTTTCGGTTGGGCGATGCGATGGGTGAAGCGTCCTCTTCGGACGCCGTCTCTTTAGCGGTCTTTCGACTGGCTGCCTGGCTCATGACAAGCCCCTCACGGATGTTGATTACTCATGCTTCACAACGAACCCATTACGTCGGGTTCAATGTCAGGAGACGGGGCACATATTTGGAGAAGCCGCAAACCTCAACGCATACGGACCGCGAGCGGTCTAGGTAGGCTGCAGAGCGGCAAATGTGCCAGTGAGGCGATTACAGCAAGTGGGATTCCACCAGCGTGCAGATATCCCGACCGGATAGCAACGGCGGGAAATGAGAGCCACGAGAGAGTGCTCGGTTGCCGTTTTGTTCGACAACGAGTTGCAATTTGGTGCACCTATCGACCGGCACAAAACCATGCCCGACGAAAACTACGTCGGGCTCAATGGGGCTTATTCCATCTGGTAAAACCGCACCTTCGCAGAAACAGTCAACACCTTCGTTGCTACTAGGGCATTGGTGGTCGCAGGGAACCTGCGTAGAACAATCACAAACAACGTCCGCGGGCTCACAGCTGTGGACAGCTGCATGGTCATCCGCCCACACTCCGCAGCATTCCCCACAGTCGAGGAATGGGCATGCCAGCACAAGTGCTGTCATGATAACGGAAGTGAACTGACGGC
>CAYQMZ010000925.1:0-3060 GCA_964418725.1 uncultured Pirellulaceae bacterium | reverse complement strand
GCCAACCACACCGTAGCCTAGGGCAACGCCCTAGGAACCAGAACCGACGCCCCATCATTCATTGGCTGAAAGCCATACACAGATCCCGAGCACCGAGTGACTATGGCCTTCGGCCAAAACAACCTCCCGACGTCTCGCACACCTAGGGCGTTGCCCCAGGCTACGGTGAGCATGGTCTTCGACCAAGGTGCCGCACGTCACACAGTTGCTGTAACAACTGTGTCAACGATCGAGCTGATTGGCGACAGTCTCAACCCAGCTCCTGGCGATCAACTCGTGGCCCTGTGGCAGTGGGTGAACGCCGTCCCAGATCCAATGCGATGGCTCGGTGCTCTTGCAGGCCTTGTCGAACACGGCTTGAGTTGGAATGTGGATTGCTTTGTAGTCTACGGCAAGCTGCTTGACGATCTTGCGAAGCTTGACGCACTCTCCGCTCCACTGATTCCATGCTCTGGGTTTAGCCAGTCGCGTGACGGGAAGGACGAATGGGTCCAGCAAAACGATTTTCAGTTTGGGATTCGACTCGCGACTGGCCGACAGGATGTGGCGATAGTCGGCCTCCCACTGTTTTAGGTCTACCTGCTTGTCCGCTCGGCAAGCTCGCCCGACGTCATTGATACCAATCAATATCGTGAGCACGTCGGGCTTCATATCGATTGCATCTTTTTGCCACCGCTTCTTCAGGTCACCGACCGTGTTGCCGCTTTTGCCTCGATTGAAGAACTCAAGCTTGGCGTCGGCGAGGTCGGTCTGCAGACGTGATGCGATCAGGAAAACGAAACTATGTCCCAGGTAATGGTTTCGATCTTTCTCGTTGCGTCCCCACTTCATGTCAGTAATGGAGTCACCGATGAACAACAATCGGCTACCGGGAGCGAACGTGGGCCGTCGGTAGTCGTACCCCGAGACTCGCGTCGTGGACGGCTGGGCGTGGGCGATCGAGCACATAGTCACGAGGGCCAAACTCAGAAGGCATACCGTGTACCGGCTACGGTGTTTGTTCATTGAAATCGATGATCGAAAGAGTATTGAGATCGAGGATCTCTTGGATGATGCTTCAAGAGTGCACCCAAGTTACATCTCGTCGATTGTACTCCAAGCTTCCACGCAGGGTGCCACTGCTGGGCCAGGCAGAGTGGCACCCAAAACCACACCCACAACGTTCGCTCGATGGGCTCTACCGCTCGACAACATCAAGGATGTTCCAACCGCCGTGCAGCTGATGGGTTTCCGCGGCCCAAATGCCGTCGACCACTTCGATTTCGTTTGCGAGCACGATGTAGGTATTTCGAGACGACAGATCCCATACCTCGTCCTTGGACTGATCAGCACCGGGCTGCAACAGACGCAGTCCGATCTTATATTCCCGCGCGTCGTCTAGCGCAACGTTGCCCGAAGCCTTCAGCGTCGTCGACTCACCCGGTTGTAGCGTACGAAGGTCCGTATCAACCTCCACCAGTTCGACTAACTCATCGGTCTCGCCATCGAGGACCGCGAGCTGGACATCCCAGTCTTTGTAGAACGGAGCAATGCCCGTGTTCGACAGATCGACCTCGATCTGCGTTTGCCCGGTGTCCGTAACAAGGTGCCGCACCGTATCAGCTTGGAAGCTGTAGCCCATTTGACGATGCATGTTCATGAACACTTCGTCGAATTCGTAGCCTGGAATGAATTTGGCGATGTCTTTGGCTTCCGGCGGCAGCATCGTGCTGTAATGACCTTGATTGAGGAAGTTCAGGCCCTCGTCACCAACAAAGAAGTCTTCATAAATCTGTTGCTCGTTGATGTTCGGCGGCCACTCGCCGCCGACCGGACCGTTGCGCCACAACTCATGTTCCTCGATGTACTCGCCAAACGGTTCGATACCATGTTCCGTTAGCGTGGCGAATCCATTCGTGTAACCCATTCGCGACTGCGGAACGTTGATCGCTTCCTTCGGATAGCGAACTTGCGTTAACCCGTCTTCCCCGATGTTCGTCAGATACGCGTCGAGAATCGCTTCTTGCGTTTCCTCGGAAGGCGCCCAGTCTTCGCGAGGGAAGGTGTGCCATTCGCCCCAGAAACCGAGCACACCGGTTTGCAGAACGAAGTTGCGTTCATCATCGCCGAAGTATTCGGTCAGTTTTTCTATCGCCTCCGTGGCCTCGGCCACGAATGCCGGATGATCGTAATTGGTCGCTCGCATTTCTCGATCAGGATTGTGAGGGTCAAAGCCGCGGCGTTCTCCCACGGCATCCAGCAACCAATCGGGACCGAGGTAGTTCGCATCGACGGGCGTTCGCCAATCCCAGTCGACGACGAACTGCAAGATCAAGTGACGTCCATCAGTTCCGGCACGATCTAGCACTTCCTCAACCGCCGCCCAATCCCATTGGTCATCTTCCGGTTCAAGCACACCCCATTCAATGTACTGAAATCCGACCGACGAGTGATGATCGTCTCCGCGCCACCAACCCGAATTGAAACCCTTCAAAGGATTGATGTCGGGGCCATCATTTGCGACGAGCGTTGCAACCGTCGCGGTTTCATTATCGGCCAAGGAATCCACCGAGTCGGTAACGGACTCGCCAAAGTTTTCGGCGAGAATCAAAAAATCAGGGAAACCAACTGAACCGTCACCGTCGAAGTCTCCGTTGTCCCACCCAGCTTCGACCGATCCAAAGTTTCTTGAAAGCGACAGAAAGTCAGCGAACTCCACCGTACCGTTGCAGTCAACGTCTCCGGGCAGTAACTGATTGACCGAGAACATCTGTCTCGCTTCGAGCGTTTCAAAATTTGGGTTCGCGTTGAATTTGCGACGACTTGTCTGGTGACGTGTGTGCTTGAATGGCATGACGGTGTCTCCTGTGAAAAATTGCGGTCGAATGACCAAACGAAGAGAAGCCAAGCGGCTCATCTATTCCGCGTCGCCTGCCGCGGATGCCCTTCACAGTTTTTTGCAGCGATCTCGGTCGCCATCGGCGTTCCGCAATTGCACTAGGGTGCTGATTCGTTAGTTCTGTATTAAGTAGGGCCCGGTTCCTACCGGCCTTTGTGCGGTCCAACTCCTGTTTTGTCCGG
>CAYQMZ010000924.1:0-3061 GCA_964418725.1 uncultured Pirellulaceae bacterium | reverse complement strand
ACTCGCCGTCACTCTTCGCGGTCTTGGCAGCATTTTGTGAGGCGGTCAGCTTCTCGTTGAATTCGTTGGTCACAATCTGAAGGCGACCGAAACACAAACAACTCAACAGGCTTTCCAACAGGAATCGCTTAGCACGAAACAAGCTTTCACCGGTCGCCTTCAGATCGTGACCAACGAATTCAACGAGAAGCTGACCGCCTCACAAAACGCAGCCAAGACCGCAAAGAGTGACGGCGAGTACGATTGGTTTCTCTCCAAGCAGCGTCTCAAAAAGGAGTACGAAGCCGACAAAGTTGCGGCACATGAAGAATACAAGAAACACAAAGCGCGATTGAAAGCTCACGGCAGTCAATACAGTGATCAAGTGGCGATGGCCAAGGATTCCTTCGCACGCCATCGTTGCGAGTTCAAGGTTCAAGGCGGCGATCTGCTGGAAGATCCAGGTCCAGGCGATCATTTGGCTGACCACTTACAAACCGTACGACAGATCGATGAACTGATTGTGCAGTTCCGGCGTGTTTTCTGGGTTCGCTTTCAAGAGGACCGCTGGTACGTAATCGCGTTCATGCTGGGATTGGTAGCAGCCGTCTATCCACTGCAATCGGTGTTCAACAACTACGCAATCACCGGAGCCGGTTCTGCCGCCGTGGGACTTCTGGTCGCTGGTATCGCGTACTTCGTCAGCCGAGCGATGGCCACCAAATGTGCGAACCAATTTCAACCATCGATCGTCAGCGCGATTGCCAACGGTAAAAAGCAACTTTTATCAGCCCAGCATCAGAATAAGAGTCGCCGCGAGACCCAACTCGCCCGATTGCGCCAAGACACCACCACGCGAGAAAAGGAGCTGGACGAAGAATGGAAAGAACGCCTACTCGAGATTGACAATCGGACTACGTATCGAGCCCAGGAACTGAAGACGTGGCATACCAAGCAGGCAAACGTAATTGACTCGGAACACAACGCCAAACAAACGGCCATCCATGATCATTTCCAACCTCGACTTGCCGATCTGCAATCTCAACTGACTAGCGAAACGAAACGTCTGTCCGACGAACGGTCAGCAGAGACGACGGCCCTCGAATCCGAGTGCACGGCGGCACTCGATCAACTTACTGAAAACTGGAAAGCAAAAACTTCCGAAGTTCGGAATGCCCTCAATGAGATTGTCGAAGTTGCCAGTCAATCGATCGTCACCTACGACGAAACGTTTTCAAATTGGTCCTCCCCAAGCGAGCCGTTGGACTCGGTTCAATTCGGCACCGTCTCGACCGACTCGGCATTCGACGACACGAAACTGCCGGCGACCATGGATTTGGTGCGTCACCCTTCGCTGATGGTTGAATGCAATTCACGCGGCCGAGAATTGGCTACGCAAACACTCAAAGTCGCCATGTTGCGGCTGCTGACAGCGATTCCGGTTGGGAAACTCCGCTTCACGATCGTTGATCCCGTGGGGCTAGGGCAAGACTTCTCAGCCTTCATGCACTTGGCTGATCACGATGAACAACTGGTGAACCATCGCATTTGGACCGAAACCGGACACATCAATGCTCGGCTGTCCGATCTTACACAGCACATGGAGAACATCATCCAAACGTACTTGCGCAACGAATTCGATTCGATTCAACAGTACAACCAAAACGCGGGCGAAGTTGCCGAAGCGTTTCGAGTCCTCGTTGTGGCGAATTTCCCGGCGGGGTTCTCCGATGAAGGGGCGGCTCGTTTGTTGAGCATTGTGAAGAGTGGACCGCGTTGCGGAGTCTTCACGTTGATTAGTGTCGATCCGAATCAAAAATTACCACGGAACTTCGACCTCGAAGAACTACGCAACTCTGCCAACGTGATTGTCGCCGATGACGACCTGCGTTGGGAAGAATCTCCGCTAAGCGATTTCCCCATTCAACTTCACTCCTTGCCCACCGAATCGAGATTTAGCGAAATCATGCACGTGATTGGTGGTCTGGCAAAAACCGCCAATCGCGTCGAAGTACCATTTTCCGCTGTCGCGCCGCAGGAGTCCGATTGGTGGCAAGCCGACGGGCGAAGCGAGATCGCTGCGGAACTCGGTCGCGCGGGAGCAATGAAGCTGCAGTCGATGAAACTGGGACACGGGACTTCGCAGCACGTACTGATATCGGGCAAGACAGGCAGCGGTAAATCGACACTGCTGCATGCCATGATCACGGGACTTGCTCTAAAGTACGCACCAACCGAAGTTCAGTTTTACCTGATCGACTTCAAGAAGGGCGTCGAGTTCAAATCGTACGCCGAGCACCGACTGCCGCACGCACGCGTGATCGCCATTGAGAGTGAGCGTGAATTCGGACAAAGCGTACTGCAGCGGCTGGACGTAGAACTACGACGACGCGGTGATCTGTTCCGACGCGTCGGCGTGCAGAGTCTCGCCGGGTATCGCGACGCTCGCCCGGATGAACACATGCCACGTATCCTCCTAGTGATCGACGAATTCCAAGAGTTCTTCGTCAAAGAAGATAAGATCGCGCAAGAAGCATCACTCCTCTTGGATCGTCTCGTCCGGCAAGGGCGTGCGTTTGGCATCCACGTTATCCTCGGATCACAGACATTGGCTGGAGCCTATTCGTTGGCACGAGCAACGATAGGTCAGATGGCGGTCCGAGTTGCACTACAGTGCAGTGCAACCGACGCACATTTGATTCTCAGCGACGACAACGACGCAGCTCGTCTACTAAGACGCCCGGGCGAAGCAATCTATAACGATGCCAATGGTATGGTCGAAGGTAACCACCCATTTCAGGTTGTTTGGTTGCCCGATAATGAAAAAGAAGACCTCCTTCGGCGGCTGGCTGAGAAACATGCAGCCACAGAATCCGCAGTCGACACCGTCGGCTCAGAGGATGAGTTCGCTGCCGAGATGAAAGCTGGCCCAATCGTGTTTGAGGGCAATACGGCGGCCGACATTCAGCGGAATCCACTCTTCTTAAAATCATGGAACGCACCAGCCCCAACTGAAATTCCGCTTGCCCCGCGAGCTTGGCTGGGCGAAGCCATCGCAATTAAGGAAGCTCCAGCAACCGTT
>CAYQMZ010000923.1:0-3061 GCA_964418725.1 uncultured Pirellulaceae bacterium | reverse complement strand
ATTCTCTCCTTCACCATTTACAGCGTGGGGTTCTTCCACTCTCTGCCGATAGCCTGCATCCGTTCAAACCCAAGACTGAATATCAGCCCGAAATTCACAAGCAAACAAATTGCCAATACGGCCAGCGTCCCGAGCACGAGCGCTCTAAGCAAGTTCTTTTCGGGGTTTCGAACTTCTCGCGCGACGAAAGCGATGTCATTCCACCCACCGTAAGTGAACATCACGAAAACCATCGCCAACCAGAACGATCCCCATGTCGACAACGTGGGTTCAGGATCCGCTGATTCCCGATCGAATTCTTCGGCATTGGCTTCTGCCTGATCTGCCAATACTGAAGCTTCGCGGGACTCACTGGGCTCCAAGACTTCGCCTGCGTCCCCCACTATTTCAGTGGCAGCATTGTCGGACGTCGCCTCGGAAGACATGTCGCTTGGCCACAGCAAGAACGCAGACCCAACGACCAATAGGATTCCTGCAACCTTGGCCACCGTAAGAACGTTTTGCACGCCCTTCCCGAAACTCACTCCCAACAGGTTTAGTGCACTTACAGCGACGACGCTGGAAATCGCATAGAAGACCGTGGACTCGCCAGGAAAAATCTGCGTGGCGAACCGCCCAAAGATCATGGCCATCGTCCCAATATTGCCAGGACGAATGACCCAAAAGGCAGCCCAAGAGAACGCGAAACCAACGCGGCGATGGTAAGCCCGCTTCAGGTAGCCGTAGTCTCCCCCATGATCTGGGTACGTCGTCGTGAGCTCAGCAAAGCAAAGCGCACCAATCAGCGAAATCACTCCACCAGTGACCCAAACCAGGGCCACCAACGAAACACTGGAGAGCTTTCCGGCAACAACCGCCGGCATCTCGAATATCCCTGCCCCGATGATCGTGCCCACGATAATGCAAACACAGTCGAAAAGACCAAGGACTCGCGGGGCGTCGACGGGACCGCTGGTCGGTCCTTCGCCTGACGGTTGGATGTTTGTTGCGTTAATCTTCTCGCCCCGAATTCTATTCGCTCGAGCCCACTTTGCTCGCTCGTTTGTACGCTGCGGACAAACTATAGTAGCCGAACACGTGATTCGCTGTTAACCGAACGGGAACTTTCGATGGTCCGATTGAACCAATTTCAAACAGACAATGCACTAGCGGCCACGGTTCGGTGGGTAGCCGTCGCATTGCTGTCGATTGTCGCGACAAGTCTCATGAAGACTACCTGCTTTGCGGCGCCGAGGAATGTGATCTTCGTCCTCAGCGATGATCACCGCTTTGACTTTATGGGCTTTCATCCGGACAGCCCCAAGTTCTTGGAAACCCCAAACATGGACCGGATGGCGCGCGAGGGTGCTCACCTGGAAAACGCCTTCGTCAGCACTTCGCTTTGCTCTCCCAGCCGAGCATCGATTTTGACGGGACGCTTCATGCACCACCACAAGGTCGTTGACAACCAGCGGCCCGTTCCGCCGGGCACCACATTCTTTCCAATGACGCTGCAAGCCGCCGGCTATCAAACAGGTTTCGTTGGCAAGTGGCACATGGGCCACGAAAAAGATGACCCGCGTCCCGGCTTCCACCATTGGGCCAGCTTTCGCGGTCAGGGCACCTACTTTGACCCAACACTGAATATCAACGGACAAAGGAAGCAGCTTCGTGGTTACACGACCAATGTGCTAACGGACCAAGCACTGCAGTGGTTAAAGTCGGGTCGAGACAAAGAGAAACCGTTCTTTCTGTATCTGTCGTACAAAGCCGTCCACTATCCGTTCTTGCCATCCAACGAGAACAAAGGACGCTACGCAGATAAGCCGATTGACTACCCCGAGACGATGGCCAACACGGAACGCAACTATCGAACTCAACCGCATTGGGTTCGAGAGCGACGCTACAGCATCCACGGAATTGATCACATGGAGACGGGTGCCTTCGACAAGGATCCCGTTCCGAACTTTGACGATCTCTATCATCAATACTGCGAGGCAGTCTACGGACTGGACCAGAATGTCGGCCGCGTGTTGGACTACTTGGACAAAAGCGGTCTTAGCGAAAACACGCTCGTGATCTACATGGGCGACAACGGCTTCGAGCTAGGTGAACACGGTTTCTACGACAAGCGTGACGCCTTCGAAGAATCGATTCGCATTCCAATGTTGGCCTACGCACCGGGCATGATCAAGCCCGGAACACGCGTCTCACAAATGGTGCAGAACATCGATATCGCACCGACCATTCTCGCCGCCTGCGACGCAAAAACTAAATCGCAAATCGATGGGCGATCTTTCTTGCCGCTGTTGAAAGGCGAGAAGTTGGAGTGGCGTGATCACATCCTGTACGAGTACCACTGGGAATGGAACTTTCCAGCCACGCCAACGACCTTCGCGATACGTGGCGAGCGATACAAGTACGTCTTCTACCACGGACTGTGGGACCAAAACGGCTTCTACGATCTGCAAACCGATCCACACGAGCGGCACAACTTGATTGCTGTCCCCGGCTACCAGGACCGCATATCCGCAATGAAGTCGCAGCTGTTCAACGAATTGGAGGCGTCGGGCGGGCTCAACATTCCTGTTCGGCGTCCCGCCGGCGATCGACTGGATCAAAGAAAACTGCGCCGCTAAGTGTTGCCGAGAATCGCCCTATCAATCCTCGTGCGACGACTCGGATAAGTACGCGATTGAAGCGAAGTACTGCGATATCGACGATGCGGAACTGGCGTCCCTAGTATTGGCGAAGAATGCCATTACGAAACTGACCCTTACTGGCAATCCGATTTCGGATCGCTCGGTTCCAACGCTTGTGGCCATGAAATCATTGGAGTCGGTTTACGTCCGATGGACAAAACTGACCGAACGTGACGCGGCCAAAATCCGCGAAAGTAACCCCAAGAGGAAGGTCTTCTTGTAGAAGAACGTGGGAGAGATTAGCGTCGAACGAGACGCAGACACCTTCAACCGGTATAGGCTTCGAACAGAGCGAAGCCTGAGTCGCAAACAGCGAAGGCGTAGAAGTGACCCCTACGGGACTCGAACCCGTGTTGCCGCCGTGAAAGGGCGGAGTCCTA
>CAYQMZ010000922.1:0-3068 GCA_964418725.1 uncultured Pirellulaceae bacterium | reverse complement strand
TTCTTACACCAACCGCTGGACCTTAGTTGAACTTACCGGCGCTGAGTCCTTCGACATCAGTCACAGCGACAACATCGGAATCTATCGAACCGGCTTGCCAAGTAATCAGGTTGCGTTTTGGACGGGAGACAACTCACAGTTTGAACAAGGTGCGGTCGTTCGCTGGACCGACATCGATCCCGGCCCAGATGGAGTCTTCGATGTTGTCTCCTCGCAATACACTGGCACCGTCCCGCGTGAGATCAATGGCAGCGGCGTAGCCAATGGAAGCAAGGGCTATGGGCTAACAGCGTTCCAACTGACCGAACAAGAAGCCATCGGGCCGCCGGCTCTCGAAAACCGAATCATTGAAGTCCAGGCAACATCGGCCAATGTTGGCGGAACACTAACGGCAACAGGTGGCCAGCTACCAGAGATCACACTCTACTACGGCACATCCGATGGCGGCACGAACGCTGCTGCCTGGCAAAACTCCATCACCGCCGATTCCGCAATCGATTTTTCGGCGAACCTAGATGATCTTGCGGAAGACACAACCTACTTCTTCCGCAGCTTTGGAACACACAGTGCTGGCTCAGCGTGGTCCGAATCGACGGGCACTTTCCGAACGTTGCTTGCCAGCGCGCCGGTCGTCAGCAACGCCGGCTCCGTTGAGATCGGTACGTCTTCGGCAGTCATTTCACACAGTCTTGAATCAAGCGGCAACGAAGATCCCGTAGTGACATTGTTCTACGGCACAACCGATGGCGGCATGACGCCAGCAGACTGGGACCAGTCCATCGACCTTGGGCCCCAGCGAGCCGAATTTACGGAGACAATTACAGGCCTCGTTCCCAACACCGGTTACTTCTACACCCTTCGTGCGACCAACAGCAAAGGCACCGACTGGGCAGACAACAGCCTTTCCTTCACCACGATTGATACGCCGCCACTGGTCATCAACGAGTTCTTGTCGGACAACTCGACTTCGCTCACGACTCGCGTTCGCACATCAACCGCGACCACCTTCCGCGGTGATCAATTGACGCCCGACTGGATCGAACTAAAGGCTGGAGCCGAGGCAGCCGACATCAGCGGCTTCTTCTTAACCGACGACTCCAGTTCACTCAACAAATGGCAGTTCCCTGCTGGCACCGTCGTTCCGGTTGGCGAATCGCTGATCGTCTTTGCTTCTGGTTTTAACATTCTCGACCCTCAGCTAGACGAGCAAGGCAGCCTACACACCAACTTTCAACTCAGCTCATCAGCCGGTTCTGATCTCATCCTATTGAACCCTGAGGGAGAGGTTGTCTCGTCCTTTGAAGACATGCCTCAGCAGATCGAAGATGTCTCCTACGGCCTCGGAAAATCTGGCGAGAACCAGTTCTTCACCGAATTGACCCCCGGCGCAGAAAACGCCTTCGCGTTACCCGCGGCGCCGGAGATCTCGGTTCCCAGCCGCACCTTCACAACGTCAGCGCCACTAACGGTCGAACTAACAGCGGCCTCCGATGCACACACGATTTACTACACGACCGACGAGACAAGACCGACAACGCGATCTCGCACCTACAACGGCCCGATCACGATCGACAATACGACCATGCTGCGGGCAATTTCAGTGGGACCCAACGGTGAAGAGAGCATCGTCGTTGCCGAGTCTTACATCGAACTTCGCAATTCGGTCGTGCGCGACACCTCGCACCTTCCGCTGCTGGTCGTGGAAACCTTTGGGGACTCGATCCCCGGTTCGAACTCCGATTTTGGCGACTCATTTGTTGCGATCATCGAGCCCAACGAAGACGGCGAGACTTCGCTTACCGACGAATTCTCACTTTCGACGCGAGCAGGCATTCACGTCCGCGGTTCTAGTTCATCGGGTTTCGCCAAAAAGCAATATCGTGTCGAGTTCCGGGACGAGTACGACGAGGACCGCAAGCTGAACGTCTTGGGCATGCCACGCGAAGCGGACTGGATTTTCTACGGGCCCAGCCAGTTTGATCGAGTCCTGATCAGCAATCCGCTGATGTACGACCTCAGCAACCAGATCAACCGCTATGCCACGCGAACGCGATGGGTCGAAGCCTACTTCAATGGCTCCTATCACGGCGTTTACGCCATTGTCGAAACCATCGAGCGTGATGACGATCGCGTCGATGTCGAACCGTTGACTACCGGAGCCGGTGGGGTACCGGTTAGCGGCGGCTTCATTTGGAAGAATGACCGCGGCAGCGCCTATGTCGACCCCGAAAACGTGACGACCGCCCAACGCCGTCACATTGATGCCGAAATCAATCGACTCCTCAGTGCGGCCAACGGGTCCAACTTCGACAACCCCAACACAGGGTACGCTCGCTATGCGGACGTCGATTCATTCATTGACCACAACATGCTGAACCTGCTGGCAATGAACGTCGATGCGTTACGACTCAGTTCGTTCTACTACAAGACGGATGAAGGCAAGATCCAGGCAGGTCCCATCTGGGACTTCGACCGATCCCTCGATTCGACCGACGGCCGCGACAACAACCCACGGACATGGTTTGGCACTGGCGACTCCACACGTTACTTCAACGACAGTTCGCGCGTGATGAACTGGTGGCCGCGAATGTTCCGCGACCCCAACTTCGTACAACAGTACATCGATCGTTGGTTCGACCTGCGAGACAACGAATTCAGCAACGAAAACCTGCTGGCCACGATCGACAAACACGCCGACATTCTGGGGGATGCAGCAGACCGAGACTACAGCCGCTGGTCTCGATCGCGATACGGGGATTTCGAAGGAGAAATCGATCACCTCAAGGACTGGTTGATCACGCGTGCTGAGTGGATCGATGCTCAGTGGATGGCCAGACCAACTTCGTCCGCAGGGACGGACAGTGTGCCAGCCGGAACAGCCGTCCAACTGAACTCCGAACGCGGCACGGTCTACTACATGCTGGATGGCACCGACCCGCGCGATGACGACGGCGACATTCGCAGCCAAGCGATCGAGTACGTTGGCGAAACGATCTCAATTACTGGCGAAACGGAGTTAGTTGCACGCGTCTATGACCGTGGCTTCCGAGGTACCGGCAACTATGCTG